>JAHEMM010000004.1 GCA_024643655.1 Chitinophagaceae bacterium
TGCCTAAAAAAAGCAATGCATGGCTCAAACGGTTATGTTGCACCAGCTCCGCCAAATCTTTTTTTACTTCGGCTTGTCCTATAATGTCGGCGAATTGCATTGTAGCGAAAGTAAACTATCTAAATAAAAAAAACGATGCCTGTATGGACATCGTTTTTCAATTATTTTGATTTGATTAGTTCAGGTATTTCAAAATCTCTTCACTCATCGGCTTCACTTTCGGGCTAAATGTTGCAATCAATTCGCCATTTTCATTTATGAGAAATTTTCCAAAGTTCCAGATAACCGGATCGTCAAAGCCTTTTAAAGTTGCCTGCTCTTTCAGGTATTTATATAAAGCATGCGTATCATCACCTTTTACAGAAACTTTATCTGCCATTGGAAAAGTAACGCCATAGTTTTGCTTACAAAATTCCTGTATTTCTGAATTTGTACGTGGTTCTTGTCCTGCGAAATTATTGGCAGGGAAACCAATGATTACCAATTTCCCTTTGTATTTTTTATACAAACTTTCTAATCCTTCAAATTGTGGTGTTAATCCGCATTTCGATGCTGTATTAACAATCAATATTTTTTGGCCTTTATATTTTGAAAAATCGATATTGTTGCCATCCAATCCTTCTACTTTAAAATCATAGATTGAGCCACCACTTAATGTGGCAGCAATTAATAGAGAAATCATTATTGTTTTCATTTCTTGCTTTTTTAGTAGAGTTTATAACAAAGCTACGCACAATAAGTTTTTGAAATAGAAATAAAATCTCTGATATACCAAGAGTAAAGTTCCCAAAATGGGGATTTAGTGGGCTTTATTGTTTTTCAAAACAACCCAAATCCGGCAGTCCCAGAGGTCTTGGTTTTCCATCAAGATCTGTAATTACACTGGCATTTATTCCTTTATTGATTGCTGGGGATCCGTTTTGTAATCTGAAGTTGAAATAATTATCACCAGTATTAATGCTATCGAATAAAGGCATTTGATTATTGATAATTTGATTACTGATAATATTTGATGGAATATTTTTTACTTTCCATAGGTTATAATCAAAATTTACATTGAAAGTGCCTGTTCCATTCTTTTCCACTAAAACTTCGTCATCAACCAACCCGTTATCACCCCAGAAAATACAATTTCTGAAAAGAGCAGTAAGATTAGCCGAACTTGTTCCATCAAAGTTTCTAAGGGACAACACCGGATCTTTATGATCAATATATCGGTTGCCAATAGTTACTACTGTACAATGTGTAAATTGATAATCGCCACCTTTTACAAGCAAAAGATTTTTACCACAGTTACTAATCTGGCAATTTCTGGCTTTTATACTTGAATTAATTGAAATAATACCAGCGTCATAAGCATTATCGATGATGCATTCATTCAAAGTTAATTTTGAATTTGCATTAGGCGAAGGACCGGTTAACCCAATTCCCTGAAACGCATTTTTAATAACTGTGTAAGTCAGCACATTATCTTTTGCGCCAGCTCTGAAAAAGATGCCTGGCCAACTGGCCGGATATTTATTATAAGGTTCATCTAAACGATCACCCTGAAAATACACTCTGTCAACTGTATCTTTCAATCCGTTTATTATAAGCGTTCCATCTACAACGATTGGCGCATCCGCATGCACATAAATTTGAACACCTTTGTTAATGGTTAATGTTTGATTGGGATTTACTAATAAAGAACCAAGAATTACATAAGGAAGGTTGTTATTCCAGGTTTCATTGGTTGATATTATTTTATTGCGAAGAAAATTTGCATTCTTACCCCATGCTTCTAATTGTACCAATTTTCTTTTGCCATTGTATTTTACTTCTATACTGTCTCGAATAATAAATGGGAGATTAGCAGCACTGGGATCAATATTTACCTGAGCAAAAACATATACACTATCATTGGCATTGATTTCAATATTATTGAATTCGACTCCCGGACTGCCATCCACATTCATTTTAAATGCCGAAGCATTACCCCCTGATAATTTTAAAGATGAAATACGAAGTTTTTGATCATTCTCATTTCTAATAATAAAACTTCTATATGTAGATCCGGATGTTACAAATACGGTATCATATTTTAAAGTGTCAATAGAGATAGTAACTCTGGCATCTGGCGAAGTGATAAAGGCGTCTTTCCGACAAGAATTAAGGAGCAAGAATAAGGATATAGCTAGAATGCCGGTGATTTTCATTGGTATCAAATGTAAAGCTAAGATTTGAAAGAGAAAAGAGAAATACAATGAGCTAAGTGTTTAATTGAACAAAGCAAAGTATTTATAGTGAATCTTTATTTGGAAGCTACACATAAACAAGCGATACTTAGTTTTACATTATCTGCTTTTAATAATTCATTGCCACAAGCTTCAAGTGTAGCACCAGTTGTTACAATATCATCCACTAACAATAGATGTTTATTCGCCACTGCAACAGGATCATTCAAAACAAACTTCCCTTCCATGTTTTTCCATCTTTCTATCCTTCCTTTTTTAGTTTGCGTTTCTGTATGTTGAGGTCGAATAATGGCATTATCTATAACTGGAATATGCATCGCTTCGGCCATGCCCAGGCATAATAACATTGCCTGGTTATACCCTCTTCTTTTTTCTTTAATTGGAAACAGTGGTAAAGGGATTAATGCATCGGCTTTAATTCTCCCTGCCTTTTGTATCTGATCACCCATTAGTCTGCCAAGCTGCAAGCCAAGATCTCTGTTATTTTTATATTTGAATTGATGCATCAGATGTTGCATCAATGATTCTTTGGTAAAATAAAACTGAGCTGTGCCGCTAGTCAATGGGAGTCTGCCCCAGTACATTTTTTCTACCGGATTATCTGGATGAATTTCAAAATTTGTTTCAGGCATTGCATCAATACACCGCATACACAAAGTACTGTCTTTGCTTAAAATGTCATTACCACAGCCAGTACAAACATGTGGAAAAAATAAATGAACAACTGATTCTTTTATTTCTTTTATTGAGATCATGAATTTTAAAACAAGTATTTATAAACTTCTTCCACTTTTCCCATCGTCACTACTTCTATATTAAATTTCTTTTTATCTAATCCATTTTGACCTTGCCTACCGGCAGGCAGGTTATATTTTGAAACGATTATTTTTTCAAATCCGAGTTTTTCTGCTTCCGCTATTCGTTGATCGATTCTGTTGACGGCTCTTATCTCACCACTTAAGCCAACCTCTCCTGCAAAACAAATTTGTTGCGGCAAGGCAACATCTTCATAAGATGAAAGCAAGGCACAAAGTACTGCTAAGTCTATTGAGGGGTCTTCTACTTTTATTCCGCCAGCAATATTTAAGAATACATCCTTTACTCCAAAATGGAAACCACCTCTTTTTTCTAATACTGCCAAAAGTAATTGCAAGCGACGCAGATCAAAACCACTTACTGTTCTTTGAGGTGTTCCATAAACTGATTGAGTAACCAATGCTTGTACTTCTATTAATAATGGACGCATACCTTCAATAGTTGCGGCTATAGCGATGCCACTTAGCTGTTCTTCTTTTTGTGTTATTAAAATTTCACTTGGGTTTAAAACCCCTCTCATTCCTTCACTGGTCATTTCATAAATACCCAATTCCGCAGTACTTCCAAATCGATTTTTTAGTGTACGAAGAATACGATATGCGTAATGACGATCACCTTCAAACTGCAATACCGTATCTACCATATGTTCGAGGATCTTCGGCCCTGCAATACCACCATCTTTGGTGATGTGGCCAATAAGAAATACAGGAGTATTTGTTTCTTTAGCAAAGCGTTGAAATTCTGCGGCGCATTCTCTTATTTGCGATACACTTCCAGGAGAGGAATCAATAAATGGAGTTTGTAATGTTTGTATAGAATCTACAATAACCAATTGCGGCTTCAGTTTTTTTATTTCCTGAAAAATTGTTTGTGTAGATGTTTCTGTCAATAAATAAAAATTATCACCAGCATTTGAAGAAGGCCCTTGCTTCATTCTCTCTGCTCTCATTTTTATTTGTTGCTCACTTTCTTCTCCACTGATATAAAGCACAGAAATATCTTTTAGCCATAATCCATTTTGCAAAAACAATGTTGATTTGCCAATTCCAGGTTCACCGGCAACGAGTACTAAACTTCCAGGTACGATGCCGCCACCCAAAACCCGATTCAATTCAGGATCAGCAGTTGGAATTCTTTTTTCTTCGCTACTTTTAATTTTACTTAAAGCAATTGTTTTGCTAACTTTTTTTTCTTCGTTGTAATCTTCCCATGTGTTACTATTTTTCGACTTGTCTTTTTGAACTTGTTCTTCAACAAATGTATTCCACTGACTACAAGAAGGACATTGACCAACCCACTTCACACTTTCGTAACCACATTGCTGACAAAAAAAAGCAGTCTTTATTTTACTCATGAAATATTATTAAACTGATTCTAAAGGGATATTTTTTAAGATTACCACGTAGTCAAAGTAAAATTAATTGTTTGATTTTTGGTTTACACAAATGTTTAAACAATGATTTTAAAAAAAGGTAGGATCATTCATTTTTTATCAGAAAAGATAAAAAGAATTGATATGTTTTTTATGAAGAATTACTAATCGTGTTAAAAAAGTAAAAAGGACCAATCTTTCGATTGGCCCTCTTACTTACTAACCCATTAAATTCTATTGCTAAGTTACAAATATGCGCCATATTTCAAAATTAAATTTGATGCCTGTGAATAACTTTCACCATTGGCAGAGGGTTAAGATTGTATGTTTTTTTAATAATGAAATCAAGTATAATATAAATGATTATCAATAAGTTATAGGCAAATTGTGATTCTTGAAAATGAGTAATATATTGCTGGAATTATTTTTTTTATTTTACAAGAAGTGACAAATCGACTGAATTATTTCCGGTTTTCGAAATGGTCGCAAATTTGATATATTGACGTTAATTAAATCAATAGTTATGATAATGTCTAATGAAATATTTCTTGTTTCTCTGCTTTTTTTAGGGGTTAGTTTTATTGTTTCGGCTGTCCTTAAAAGCAAGTTTACAAAATACAGTAAAATACCTCTTTCAAACGGACTAAGTGGCCGTGAGATAGCTGAAAAAATGCTTCAGGAAAATGGTATTTATGATGTGAAAGTAACATCTGTAAATGGCTTTCTTTCAGACCACTATAACCCGAAAGATAAGACCGTTAATCTGAGCCCTGATGTCTATAATGGAAGCAGTATTTCGGCTGCTGCCGTAGCTGCCCACGAATGTGGTCATGCGGTTCAGCATGCTACCTCTTATGGTCCATTAGTGATGCGGAGCAAGATGGTTCCGGCAGTTCAGTTTAGCTCTATGTTAGTTAATTGGGTGCTTTTAGCTGGCATGATTGTATTGGCTACAACCAAAAGCCCTACTGTATTACTAATCGGTATAATCATCATGAGTGTAACTGTAGTTTTTAGTCTAATTACTTTGCCGGTAGAGTTTGATGCCAGCAAAAGGGCTTTGGCTTGGTTGGATAGAACTAATGTTACTAATCCACAGGAATATCCAAAAGCCAAGGATGCTCTGAAATGGGCTGCAACAACCTACGTTGTGGCTGCACTTGCTGCGGTAGTTACTCTTATTCAGTATATTATGATTTATTTGGGAAGTCGTGACAGGTAAATAAAAAGAAGTTATTAAATAAAAAAACCACCTAAAAGGTGGCTTTTTTATTTATAGTTTAATTTCTTCATCATGTTTATCGAAAAATTTGTATTCGGTCAGGTGGTAGTTACTATTTTCTTCCAGCCTTGTTTTCTGTCCAAATTTCTTTCTCCATTTTGACATTTTGCTGCTCATAAACCAACCTTTAGTGAGGTAGGCATATATGATAGGATGTACTACCAGCTTCAGATTCGGGTTTTTATGTGTAATCAGATAACTTAAATTCTTTTCAATTTCATCTTCCAATAAAAGAGTTGAAGATATCTTTCCTGTGCCATTACAACTTGGACAAGCTTCCTGAGTGATAATATTTACCTCTGGCTTCATTCGCTGACGGGTAATCTGCATCAACCCAAATTTGGAAATTGGGAGAACGGCATGTTTTGCCCTATCAGGTCCCATAAATTCTTCCATCTTCTCAACCAACTTTCTTTTATTATCCGGAAGTTTCATGTCAATAAAATCAACAACTATGATGCCGCCCAAGTCTCTTAAGCGCAACTGTCGGGCAATTTCTTCTGCAGCTTCAAGATTTGTTTCCAAAGCATTCTGCTCTTGATTATTGCTTACACTTTTGTAACCGCTATTTACATCTATTACATGTAATGCTTCTGTATGTTCAATAATAAGATAGGCGCCACTATCAAGGTTAACGGTTTTACCAAATGAAGATTTTACTTGTTTGGTAATACCAAACGAATCAAAAATTGTGGCACCGTTATTATAAAAGGAAACGATGTCTGCCTTTTCAGGAGCTATTTTTTGAATATAACTTTTTGTATCACTAAAGATATTTCTATCATTTATTACAATCTTATTAAAATCTGCATTTAATAAATCACGGAGAATACTGTTGGCTTTCGTCTGTTCGCTTAATATTTTGGCAGGCGATACAGCACCTTTCAGATTTTTTTGAATTGACTTCCAAACTTCAATTAGCGAAGAAAGATCCTCATGTAGTTCAGCTGTATTCTTTCCTTCGGCAGCAGTACGCACAATTACACCAAAATTTTTTGTCTTAATGGCCTCAACAATTTTTTGTAATCTTTTTCTTTCTTCAGATGAATGTATTTTTCTTGAAACAGCTACAATGTCATTGAATGGAGTCAATACTACAAAACGACCAGGAAGTGAAAGCTCACAACTAAGTCTTGGCCCTTTTGCAGCGATGGGTTCTTTTAAAATTTGTACCAGTACATGCGGTTTGCCATTTAATACTTCATTGATCTTGCCGGTTTTGATTATTTCCGGTTCTATGGTAAACTTTGAAAAATCGAGACCATCTTCACTTTTATCACTCATGCACATGTTGGTAAACTTCAACAAGGATTTGGCATAAGGACTTAAATCTGTGTAATGCAAGAAGGCATCTTTTTCAAATCCAACATCTACAAATGCAGCATTCAATCCAGGGATCAATTTTTTGACCTTTCCCAGATATAAATCTCCCACAGCAAAACGACCATCGCTTTTTTCGCTATGGAGTTCTACTAATTTCTTGTCCTCAAGCAGTGCTATTTCAACGCCCTGCGGAGCCGAGTTAATAATCAGTTCTTTGTTCATTTCAGCTTAGCTAAATGAATTAACCTTTGTGCTATAAACACCAGTTGCAAGAAATCCGTTTGAATGCGGGGTTTTGCCTGTAGAATAATTTGCGGGTAAATGAGTGGACTGTTCCAAAGGAATCCCTACGGGGCAATCTAATACGGCAAACAACCAGTGGACTAAGGAATCAATAAGTAGTCGAAAGTCTTTAGTCAAGAATAATAACAAAATAATTTTTATTAAAAACTCCAGACTAAAGACTTAACAACTTCAGACTATTTCTTTCTACTCTTATGACGATTCTTTCTTAGTCTTTTTTTACGCTTATGCGTCGCAATTTTATGACGCTTTCTTTTTTTACCACAAGGCATACTCAAATAATTTTTTAATCTTGTTTATAATAAGTTTGTTTCAACTTCAATTGACTATTTCAAATCCTTCATCCTCTTTTCAATCGCTTTTTTCAATTCATCCTGTTTTACAAAAGGAAGTGATGCTGCATACCAGCTAATCGCTTTTTTATTATTTCCCATCCGCTCATTTACTTCTGCCAGCAGCAATAAAACATCTAAATCATCAGGTTTTATTTTGTTTACTGTTTCCAAACGACTAATGGCTTTATCATACTGCCCGGAAATAAGTGAACCTTTTGCAAGCATCATTTGCCCATAGATATTTGTACTGTCTTTTTCAACTACCTCTCTTATTTTTAAAATTCCTTCCATTGGAGTGGAAGATATTTCTCCAAAAAGATAACAAGCACCAAGACCTATTTTGGCAGAATCGTTATCGGGACTAATTAACAAAGATCTTTCGAACAAATCTTTAGCCTGCAAAGCTTTCCACTGTCTGCGTTGTGCTATCTCATCATTTTGCAGGTTGTCTAAAAACAGCCGGGCGGCAAAGGTGAGGTTTTTTTCCGAATTATCCAATCTTGCAGCTTCCGCATTATACCAGGCATAAGGTTCAAAAATACCGACCGAATCTGCCCAGAATCTGGATAATTGATGGTAAACATGTATTTGTTGATCTTTAACGTCGCCACGGGAAATAGAATTCTCTAATGTATTTAACCAAACAACCTGATCCGTTGAAAGCTGTTTCTTGGCTGAATTGAGAATTGTATCAATAGAAATTGCAGAAGAGATTGGCCCATGATCATGTCCATCATCAGCACTATGCTCTGAGGAAACTACTGTTTTATTTTTTGGTACGGTACGGCCAAATAGAAAAAGACCTACTGTCAATAAAATGCCGACTAAAAGTGTAATCCATTGGGGTTGCTTCACATTGAAAAATTTCAGAGGGCAAAGTTATACCAATTCAAGTTGTTATTACACCTATAATGAATAGAAATATAACAGAAGCTATTTGCAGTCAATAACTAGCAGGGATTACCTTAGTAAAATAGTTTTAGCTAAATAATTGTGGAAGTTAATCGTCGCTGTCGTTTCCAGGACCAGTATCTGGTTTTACATCTGCATCCGTTAGCTTTTTTACTTCTGCAACAAATTCTTTGGCGGGTTTAAAGGCAGGAATATAATGCTCTGGAATATGAACAGCAATGTTCTTTTTAATATTACGACCAATCTTTGCAGCTCTTTTTTTGGTTATAAAACTACCAAAGCCTCGGATGTAAATATTTTCGCCGTTTGAAAGAGTGTCTTTTACCTCTTTAAACATAGTTTCCAGCGTAACAAGCACATCTACTTTAGGTATGCCCGTTTTTTCAGAAATCTGATTAACCAGATCGGCTTTTCTCATTGTTGCAGGGGTTTTAGTTAATTTACGAACTCTAATTTATGACAAAATAATTTGATAGTCAACTAAATAGGTGTAATTTTTTCAAAACTAAAAGAATTTGTATTAGTAAAAACACAGATATTTAATTGCTTGATATGTACAAAATGTTCAAGATTTCATGAAAAAAAGTATAGAAACTACCTTTAAAGGCAAATTCGCCCCTTTTTTATTAAAATGGAATAAGGAGAAAAACAGGCGGGAAATGCCCTGGAAAGGAGAAAAAGACCCTTATAAAATATGGCTAAGTGAAATTATTTTACAACAAACAAGGGTAGAACAAGGGCTTAGTTACTATAATATATTTATTAAAACATTTCCGAATGTACATAAACTGGCAAATGCAAAAGACGAAAAAATCTTTAAACTTTGGGAGGGTTTGGGCTATTATACCCGTTGCCGTAATCTTATTGCAACTGCCCGATTGATAGCAAAAGAAAGAAAAGGAGTTTTTCCTGATACGTATGAAGAGATTTTGAGTTTGAAAGGAGTTGGGCCTTATACGGCCGCAGCAATTTCATCTTTTGCCTATAATCTGCCACATGCAGTGGTTGATGGAAATGTGTTTCGGGTGTTAGCAAGAGTATTTGGTTTGACAACACCAACTGATTCAACCATTGGAAAAAAGCACTTTAATGCATTAGCCGAAGAATTGCTTGATAAAAAACAGCCGGGTTTGTATAACCAGGCTATTATGGATTTTGGGGCTACTATATGTAAACCAGCAGTACCTCTTTGTAAAAAATGTGTATTTAAGAAACATTGCGTTGCTTTTGAGAATGACATGGTTGCCGAGTTGCCGGTAAAAGAAAAGAAAATAAAGATTAAAAAAAGGTGGTTTTATTATATAGTGATAGAATTTAAAAATGAAGTTGCCATTGTACAACGAAAAGGGAAAGACATCTGGCAGGACTTACATGAGTTTCCGTTGATTGAATCTGTTAAAGCACTTAATAAAAGTAATATTTTAAAGCAACTGGTTTTGAAACAATGGCTGATTGAAGGTACTTATGAAGTAAGGGATATTTCTTCTCATTTTAAACAGTTGTTGTCTCATCAGTTAATTAACAGTCAATTCATTACTATTAAATTGAATAAAAAAATAGAGGGTAATTGGAAGTGGATTTCAAAAGAGAAATTGAAAACTTTTGCTTTCCCTCAGTTAATCAATCAATTTTTAAAGAATTTATTATAGCATAAGTAATGGATATTCGATAAGCTATTTGAAAAATTCTTTATACTTAATATGCGATAGAGTTTTTTCATAATTTTTGCTTCTCTTAAAAAAAATTAACTTTAAGTAGTATTAATTACTTGTAGAAGATTTTAAACATAAAAGAAAAATGTATGAGAGGTGTAAATAAAGTAATGCTGATTGGCAACTTGGGCAAAGACCCGGACGTACAACGTCTGGAAGGAAATATTGCTGTGGCTAAATTTCCTTTAGCTACTACTGAAACGTTTAAAGACAGAACAGGAAAACTGGTTTCCCAAACAGAATGGCATACGGTAGTACTTTGGCGTGGGTTGGCAGATCTCGCCGAAAAATACCTGCACAAGAGCAGTCTGGTTTATATTGAAGGACGCCTGAGAACCCGCAGCTGGGAAGATAAAGATGGCGTAAGAAAGTTTGCAACAGAAGTTGTAGGCGATAATCTGATTATGCTTGATAAAAAAGCTGATAATAGTAGTGCAGAAGGGGAAACGGGCAACGAAAATTCACCCGATGGAGATTTGTCGGCTGGCGATCCAACAGACAGCCTTCCTTTTTAATCATCAATAATAAATACGATAACTTTGCCAAAACTGGTTAGTTTCTAAAAAGAAAAGCGGGTTGTAATTTTTCTTTGCGGAAATTATGCTATAAAAAAAAGACAGTTTAATATTTGCATAACAAAATCCATTACTTTGGAAATTCATTCGATGGTTTCTTCACTATTAAAATTTTTACATATCCATTTTCTGGTTATAGATATACAGAGTACTACTTTTCTGGTCATTACTTTATTGGTACTATTGGCACTAACTTTTATTATTTCCGGAGCAGAAGTTGCTATCTTTTCACTATCAAGAAAAGATATTAATGTACTGAAAACGAAAACAAGTTCTTCTGCCAAACGGGTTATTAATCTGTTGGAAGAGCCAAAAGAAGTGTATGCTTCTTTAATGATAGCCGGCACTTTTGTGAATATTAGTATCATCGTGTTATCCAATTTTCTTATCACTCAGTTTATTTCATTTGGCAGTATTAATATAGCTGTAGAAATACTGCTAAAAGTATTAATGATTGCATTTATACTTGTTTTTATAGGAAAAATATTACCCAAGGTTTGGGCTACACAACATAATATATGGTTTGCATACGGAGCATCTGCAATTATAGAACCATTACATTTATTGCTCCGACGTATCAGTCAATGGATTGTACAATTGGCAGACAATATTGGTAAAAGAACAGGAGCCGATAAGTCTGATGCTATGAGTATGAAAGAGCTTGATGAAGCTATTGATATAAAAACAGACGAAGAAGCATCGCAGGAAGAAAAAAATATAATGAAGGGCATTGTAAAGTTTGGGAACATCACGGTGAAGCAAATTATGCGTAGCCGTCTTGATGTGAGTGGAATAGACTATAACCTTTCCTTTGGTGATTTAATTAAAAGGGTAGGAGCTTTACATTATTCCAGATTGCCTGTTTATAAAAGTAGCCTTGATGATGTAATTGGAATGATCTATACAAAAGACCTTATCCCTTACTTGAATGAAACCGACAACTTTGAATGGCATGCTTTGATGCGACAGCCTTATTTTGTTCCTGAACCTAAATTGATTGAAGACCTTTTAAAAGAGTTTCAACATAAAAGGATTCACTTTGCAATAGTAGTCGATGAGTTTGGCGGTACTAGTGGTATTGCAACAATGGAAGATATTCTGGAAGAAGTGATTGGAGATATAAAGGATGAGTTTGATGATGAAGAAAGTGATAGTTACAAAGTAGATGACAATAATTTTGTTTTTGAAGGAAAAGTAATGATCCATGATATGTGCAGGATCATGAAGTTACCAAGCGATACGTTTGATAAAATAAAAGGGGAAAGCGAATCACTAGCTGGTTTAATACTTGAATTGGCCGGGGAACTTCCTACAGAGGATTGGGTAATTCCTTGTGGTGATTTTGAATTTGCAATTATGAAAGTTGAAAATAACAGAGTTCAGTTAGTAAAAGTTTCCATTAAACCTCAATAAACTTTAGAAAAAAAATCGGATGAAACTGATTGCTTGTTTTATTGTCTCGATTAGTATTTTGATTGCTTGCAATAGCGATTATTCTGTCGGCAAAAAGAAAGGATATTTTCATATTGATTTCCCAGAAAAAAAATATCAATTATTTGATCAGCCTGGTTATCCATATAGTTTCGAGTTTCCTGTTTATGCAACAGTTTCGAAGGATACAACTTTCTTTGATGATAAAGCAGGTGACTGGTGGATCAATATAGATGTGCCGCAGTTTGCCGGACGGATTTATGTTAGTTACAAAGCTATCAATCCACAGAATAAGTTTGATTCATTGGTGCGAGATGGTTTTAAAATGGCGTATAAACAACATGTAGATGTTTCAACGGGGATAAAAGACAGTTTAATGGAAACGCCGAATGGAGCAGAAGGAATCTTCTTTTCGTTGGGTGGTAATACAGCTACTGCTAATCAATTTTTTCTTACCGATTCTACCAGACATTTTTTAAGAGGGGCATTATATTTTGATGCCGCACCTAATGCAGATTCTTTAGGTATAGTAAATGATTTTTTGAAACTAGATCTAAAGCATCTTATCAATACACTGAAATGGAAATAATCCCAACCTTATAGCCGGGATTATAAAAATCATTTTATTTGTTTTTATTCTTCCTTGAGTTCTATTTTTTTAATGGACTCTTTTTCGGCCCTTTTTAATGCTTTTTTTTCAAACTCATCACTCAAAGCTGCACGGCTAAAAAGTTCTGTATTGATCTTTTTCCTCTTTTTCGGCCTTATTTTTTTAGTTGACTTCACCGGTTCCTCTACAGGTGTAGATACAAGTTGTTTTGTTACTTCTTTTTCAACTATTGGCTTCTCAAGTTTTTCATCAGGTGTAATGACAGGTACAACTTCTTTTTTTTCGGTGTACATTTCTTTAAATTCTTTCTGTTTTTTGGTTTGTTTGTAATCTACAAAACCGTAAATGCTGGCGCCTATCATTAACGTGGCACCTACGTACAAGATTGACTTCATGGTTGTTTAATTTGCCCTAAACCAATCAATGTTTTGTTCCTTTAAAGGTTTAGGATGTTTACTAATATCGAAATTTTCTATGTTGCAAAACTTTTTAAATATTTTTTACTTTGGCGGTAAATAATCCACTCTACAAAAAGCATATTACCAATTACACTTATCCAAAGCGATAATTCATAATTTTCAAGATGCCCCCAATCGAGTAAATAGAATACGATGTGGTACACTCGGAATGTAACAGCGGTCATGGCCATTGCATAACTCCGCATCATCCATATTTTATGCGCTACTACATTTCTTTTATGAATAGTAGTAAGGCCATATAGTGTTGTAATAAACCACCAGCCAGCCATAAACATAAATAAGGCCCTCTCCCAAAAACTTCCTTTTGCAAAAAATGACATGTATAGACCAGTGGGTGCTCCAAGGAAAAGGACAACGAATACATAGATCTTGCCTGAAAACCGATGGATCGCTTTTGACTTTTTCAGTATATATCTCGAAAATTGGATAAGGGCAGTGCCAATGCATAATGCGCCAGCTGCTATATGAATATAAAAGCAAGCATTATAAAAGTTGCTTTGAAAAAGAAAACTTCTTTCTTCAATAAAAGAGAAATCTTTACTAAATGTGAAATAGGGCAATGTGTTATAAATCAGTAATAAGCTGAATCCGATTACAGGTATCCAAAAGAGCATCAAGGAAAGCACTTTTACGGATTTTTGAAATGTTAGAAGTCTGGAGTTGTGCATACAGTGGTTTGTGATATTGTAGTGATGTAAACAACTTTAGTATTTCATAATGTCTTACTGTTAGTTATTTGTTAAAGGAATTTCATTGGTCACTGATTCTTTACTAATTTCAACTAATGAAATTATTTTATAAAATCAACCTGATTGTATTCCTCCTGTTTTTAAGCATTGGTGCAAAAGCTCAAGAAGCTGCTGCTGTAGACTCGATTAAAGCAGCGCTAAAAAAAGCAATAACTATTGAAGAGAAATTTAATAGGATGGAGGAACTAAGCAGGGTAATGATGAATGTGAATCCTGTTGAAGCAGATGAATATGGAAAAGGGTTGATAAAAATGGCTGAAGAGAGCCGGGATAGAAAGTTGATGTTTAAGGCGTATTTATCAAATGGTATTCGTAATTCATATTTTGCAACGCAGAAGAGTTATAGTCAAAATGCGATAGATTTTTTTAATAAAGCATTGGATCTGGCCAGGCAAAACAGAATGGAAGAGGAAGCAGGTGGATCGCAATTATATTTAGCAGGCGTCTATCTATTGATTCCTGATAAAGAAAAAGCTTTGTCTTATGTCACACAGGCTTTTTCATTAATTTCTACGCTTAAGAATGACAGTCTGATGGCAGAAGCACATAATTCCTATGGACAAGTTTATATGGCAAAAAATGAAAACATACTTGCTTTAAGAAACTTTTTGAGTGCTTTAAGAATAGGCGAAGAGATCAAAAATTTCCCATTGATCAGAAATTGTTATCTCAATCTTTCCACTTTTTACGCTGATATAGAAGATTATGATAAAGCGATAGATTATATGACAGAAGTGTATAAAATATTGGATAAAGTAAAAGAAAAAAATGTTCCTTATCAGAAAGTAATTTATACAAATTCCATTGGCAATTTATTCGCTAACAAAAAAAGTTATGATATTGCAATCGGGTATTTTGAAAAATCCATACGAATGGCAGATTCTTTAAAATTCTCTACTTTAAAAATACCCGGTTATGTAAGCCTATTGAATCAATATTTACGTATCGATGAACCACAAAAAGCATTAAATTATCTGAATTCAAAACAAGGCGACGAATTAAAAAAACATCTTGAAAAGTTTGGTATGGCACCAATAATAGATCAGGCCTATGGTGTTATCTATACGGGGTTAGCAAAATTTGATTCAGCTGGCATTTTTCTTGAAAAAGCAAGACCAATGTTTGAAAATAATATTACTGGAAATAATAAAGTAGGATTTTACGGTCAACTTGCCTCATTCTATAAAAAATCAGGGAATAAAAAATTAGCGATTGAGTACTACTTGAAAGTAAAAGAGATGAGTGAACAAAATGGGTTGCTCGAGAATATTAAAAAGGCTTCTCAATATTTAGATACCCTTTATACTGAATCCGGGAATATTGTGCTTGCGGGTAAATACAATGCTTTGTATTATCAGTATAAAGACAGTATAGAAACGCTAAAAAGAGAAAAAGAATTAACTCAGGTAGAAGCAGATGATGAGCAGCAAAGACAGGAAAAACAAATTATAGAGGCGGAAGAAGCAAAACGACAAAGGAATAATATTCAATATCTGGCAATCGTAATTGGTATTGTAGCATTATTCATAGCATTAGTTATTTTGGGTATGTTTAAAGTTTCAGCTACCACTATCAAAATGATCGGATTCTTTGCCTTTTTGATGTTTTTTGAGTTTATCTTTCTCATTTTTAAAAAGAACATTTATTCTTTTACCAAAGGCGAGCCATGGAAAGATTTGTTATTTATGATTGGCCTGGCAGCAGTATTACTACCGCTACATCATTGGCTGGAACATAAAGTAATTAAATATCTCACTTCACACAACAGGTTGACTTCTGCAGGTATTCACATAAAAAGAAAAATTTTTGGACGGTCAAAAAACATAGAACGATAGTGTTAAGCTTAACTTCGCAAAAAAATAACCTTGATCGTAATTGATAATATATTGATAAGTGAAGATGTAGTGGACAAACAGTTTGTTTGTGATCTGAATAGCTGCAAAGGGGCTTGTTGCGAAGATGGTGCTGCCGGAGCTCCATTAGATAAGGAAGAATTGAAAATTATCACCGATGTTTACGAAAAAGTTAAGCCTTACTTAACAAAAGATTCAGTTGCCGAAATAGAAAAGAAAGGATACTATGTATACGATACAGAGTTTGAATGGGTAACACCAACATTGGATAGCGATAATGAAATTTGTGTGTATGGAATCCGTGAAGAAAATGGCATTATTAAATGTGCTTTTGAGCAAGCCTATCGGGATGGAATCATTGAATGGAAAAAACCAATTAGTTGTCATCTGTATCCTATTATTTCCAAAAAAGGAAAACATGGCGACTATGAAAGAGTAAATTACGAACCAAGAGAAACAATTTGCAGTCCTGCCTGTGCCATGGGAGAAAAACTAAAAGTACCGGCATATCAATTTTTAAAAGAACCGATTATAAGAAAATACGGGGAAGATTTTTATCATGCATTGGATACAATTGCTAAAGGAGAATGGGAAGAAATTGAATTTAAAGAAAAAGATATTTAGTTAAAGAATTAATACTTGTGAAAGAGAACGCCGCCAATTTTATTGCAAAGAGTACTATTAAAGCTGCCGATAAGGAACATCGCAGAAAAATTAATTTTAATATTGGTAAGTATAATGCGGTAGTGCCAAAAGGGAAAGAACAGTTTGCAGACATTCATCTGGCAAGAGAAAAAGCAAAGAATATTAAATGGAAAGCGATAGAAACGTTGGATAAGCAGCTAGAAACTTTTGAAGCAAATATGATCCGAAGAGGAGCAAAAGTGATTTGGGCAGAAGATGCTCAACAGGCATTGGATGAAATTAGAAAGATATGTGAAGAAAAGAATTGCAAGACGTTGGTGAAAAGTAAGAGTATGGTGACAGAAGAAATTCACCTGAATGATTTTTTAGAAAAGAATGGTATTGAAAGTGTGGAAACAGATCTTGGGGAATACATTCAACAACTCGATGGAGAACCACCTTACCATATTGTAACACCTGCAATGCACAAGAGTAAGGAAGACGTGGCGAAACTTTTTGCCGAAAAATTAGGAACCGACCCAAAAGCCACTCCTGAACAACTAACATTAACTGCCAGGGAAATTCTACGGGAAAAATATCTGCAAGCTGAAATAGGAGTTACCGGAGCTAATTTTATAATTGCGGATATAGGCGGTATTGCTGTAACGGAAAACGAAGGCAATGCAAGATTAAGTTGTGCCTGGCCTAAAACACATATTGTAATAGCCGGGATTGAAAAGATGATACCCTCTATGACGGATCTTAGTTTGTTTTGGCCACTGTTATCAACTTTTGGAACAGGTCAAAGAGTAACAGTTTACAATACAATTCTAACGGGGCCAAGGCAATCATTTGAAACAGATGGTCCGGAAGATATGTATGTGATATTGTTGGATAATGGCCGAACCAATATTCTTGCAAATGAAAAGCAAAGAGAAAGTTTGTATTGTATCCGTTGCGGAGCTTGCTTAAATGCCTGCCCGGTTTATAAAAATATTGGCGGACATAGTTATGAAGCTACTTATAGCGGCCCGATTGGCTCTGTCATTACCCCGCATTTAAAAAATATGGATGAGTGGAAGCATCTCAGTTATGCTTCATCACTTTGTGGTAATTGCACTGAAGTATGTGCTGTAAAAATAAATCTGCATGAGCTGCTACTTGAAAACCGGCATGAAGCTGTGGAAGAAGGTCATAGCCCCTTTTCAGAAAAGATGGCCTGGAAAATGTGGAAGCAAGGTATGCTGCGCCGCAAATGGATGAATATGGCAAACAGTGGTGTAAAAAACTGGGTTGTGAATACAATGGTAAAAGGCTGGAAGGAGCACCGTGGTGAAATGGAGTTTCCTAAAAAATCATTTAATGAAATGTGGAAGGAACGTAATAATGTGAAATAAAAGATCTTTCTCCGCTGCATAGTCGCAGCGGAGAAAGATTTAGTTCTTTTAGTTTAACTCTTTTCTTTTTCCTTCGCTTTATATAGAATTGATAGAATTCCCTGTACCGCTTTTGGGTCTTTATTTTGCTCCAGCGATATTTCCAGAAAATGTACCGCCCTTTTCATATCGTTGTTTTCATAATAGCCTTCACCAAGGCTTGAAATAACATTGGCTGATTCGGGAAAGAGATAATAATTTATCTGGAATATTTTTGATGCTTCCACTTTACTCCCTTGTTTCAATAACAAATAACCAAGACTATTTAATTCGCCTTCATTTTTTACAACCGATGCAAGCTGCCCTGAAAGACTTTTTGTACTAATGTTTTCATCTTTAAATGTGCCATCAGTCAGCCAGTTATTGATGAAATTGAATGAATGATAATTGGGTATGTAAGGCTGATCGCTGAGTATCTGCAGAAGGTCTTTTTCCAGTGATAAAACAGGATACTCAGTGATGCGATTTATTTCTATCCCGTTTTTATAAACAATAAAAGTAGGCACCCGGAAAATACTTTTGCCCTTTTCCTGATGCGAAGGACTTTGTTTGTAAAGCGAATCACCATTGCCAACACCAATTATCGTTAACTTTTTTTCCGGAAAGGAAATTGTGTTGAGTATTTGCAAAAATCTTGGCAGTTCTCTTTTACTATCGCCACACCAGGAGCCAAAGAAGGCTTCGATAGTAATATCATTTAATTTTTGTTTTTTTAACTCTGCGACTGTTGATTTGTTAGGGTTATAATTTTCATATCCTGGTTTAAACCATTGGCTGAAAGGTTCGATTGTAAGACTGTCTTTTGTACATAAATCATAAATGATTTTTGGTTTTTCTATTGCAGTTTGAGCAATAGATGTATGGGATACAAGCAACAATGCTGCATATATAAGTTTACGCATATAAATAGTTTTATAAATTAATTATTTATGTACAGGCAATGGATTGCAATACATATGGGATTATAATGTTGAAAATAATATGGAGATACTAAGATCGGGGTGGCTGAAGAATAAGATTAGTAAAGCCTTTCAATTCCACATTCAGATAATAACTCTTTATTTTATCTATACGAACTGAAAATTGTTCAGTTACTGTATTTTGTTCAATAAAATACACATCATCAGCATGTACATGAAAATGTGTTGTATTTGCTGGCTGTTCTGGTACGGATGAATTATCCTGAATCAATTTTGTTTCACAATCACATTTTGCTGTGTCAGGTTTAAATTTATTACTGAGTTTACATTCAATATAGCTTAACTGTTTTGCATATTGTGAAAAAACAAAAAGACAGATTAGTAATATTGAAGCAAATTTCTGCACAGAGGTTAAAATAGTGTTTACTTGGTTTGAGCTAAAAACTCATTAAAGTTAGGAAACTTATTTCAGGTGCGGGTAGTATATTCGTTAGAAGAAAATGCTGGTTTACACCGATAACATATCAAATCGCCTTCAATACACTGCCAATTTTATTGCTAAAGAATCGGGTATTGAAAAAATTGAGTTGACACAGGATCGAAACAGCTTCAATTCATTTTCGGGACCAAAAATAAATTATAGTTCCAAAAAAATTGCAGAAACAGAATTCTGGTTACAACCACACTCCTTATTATTTGAATCCAATATTGAGGAGAAAGTAATACAATGTTTTGATTTCAACGGGAGTAAAGCTTTTTTTAAAACCGAAGGCGATTTTCAATTTGATTTATTTGCAGCCACATTTTATTTGCTAAGCCGTTATGAAGAATATTTACCACACTCCAAGGATATATATGGCCGGTATGCACATGAAAATTCTATAGCATTTAATGAAGGGTTTTTAAATGTGCCTGTGATCAATCAGTGGTTAATTCTTTTTGTTAAAAGCCTGAAACAAAAATTCCCTGCATTTTCTTTAAAAGAGAAAGTTTTCAAGTTTCTGCCGACATATGATATAGATGAAGCATTTGCATTTAAAAATAAGGGGTTACTACGAAATGCTGGTGCTGCAGTAAAGGATTTGGTGAAAGGAAAGGTTAGAAATATTGCTACTAGAGTTAAAGTGCTATCTAATAAAAAAGAAGATCCATATGATACTTTTTTGCGGATGGATGAATTTCATCAACAGTTCAATTTACAGCCGATCTACTTTTTTTTGCTTGCAGCAACTACGGGTAAGTATGATAAAAATATTTCGCCGAAAAAGAAGAATTTACAATCAATACTGCAGCACCACAGCAAAAATTATTCAATCGGCATTCACCCATCCTGGCAAAGTGGTGATTATTCTTCATTATTGAAAAAAGAAATTGAAACACTTGAAACGTTTACAAATAAAGCGGTTACCATTTCTCGTCAGCATTATATTCGATTTACTTTGCCTGTTACTTTTAGGTTATTGATTGAGGCAGGAATAAAAGAAGATTATTCAATGGGGTATGGAAGTATTAATGGTTTCAGAGCATCAGTTGCTTCATCTTTTTATTGGTACGATCTGGAGAAAGATGAGTCAACAAATTTACTATTGCATCCTTTCTGCTATATGGAGGCTAATTCTTTTTATGAACAAAAAATGTCTGCTACCGAAGCATTGGAAGAAATGTTACACTATTTGAATGAAGTGAAAAAGGTAAATGGAATTTTAATTACGTTATGGCATAATACTTTTTTGGGTACAGATCCAATGTTCAAAGGCTGGAAGGAAGCATACCAGCAATTCATTAAAGAGGCCATTCGTTAAACACCTTCAGGTTCTGCATGTTCCGGCGGCGGTGTAATCTTGAAAGCTTTATTTACTAGGTAAACACCGATTAATGTTACCACTCCTCCTACAGTTATAAATACACTTATTTTTTCACTGAATATTAACCAGCCGCATAGTACTGCAACAATTGGATTAATATACGCATAGATAGAAGTCTGTTCTGTTGGTAAATTTTGTAAAGCATATAAGTATGCAATAAAAGCCAACACAGATCCAAATATGATAAGATATGCTATTGCTGCCCATGATTGCCATGGAATACTTGTAATTGGTATAGAATTTCCTGTTGCACTGGTAAAAGTAGTTAAGGCTATACCGGCAATAAGCATTTGTAATCCTAAACTAAAGTAAGGGTTATATTGAGCCGCTTTTCTTTTAGTGTACAATGTTGCAAAAGCCCAGGTCCAGGTAGCTGTTAAGGATAATAAAATTCCAAATCGGAAATCTGCAATAAAAAAATCCTGCAAGTGTTCATAAAAAATAATACATACACCCCCGAATCCCAAAATCATTCCAATCAAAGCTTTTCGTGGAAGCTTATCTTTCGAAATAAACAATCCAATTACTACCAGCCACAAGGGAAAGATGGCACCCATAATAGATCCTAATCCCGCAGAAATATATTTAACTCCCCAGGTGCTTAGGCCATTACTCATGATAAAGTTTAGAAAACTTAGCACAAAAATGTGATTCCATTCTTTTCCTTTGGGTAAAGGTGTTTTTCGAATTAGAAAAAACCCAACATATAGAACACCGGCAATCATTTGACGAATAGCGGCTAATTGCAGAGCAGGCATGTGGCTTACCCCTTCTTTCGATGCAATCCAGGTAGTTCCCCAAAGTATACAAACAAGTGCCAGAGCAAATAACGCTTTAGCCCTTGTACCTTTTTTATGTATGGTAAATGGATTAAGCTTGCGTAATTGCTTAATGTTTGCAGTTGTTTCAGCTAAGGTTTTATATATATCGTAACGGGGCAATGAATCATTAATGTTTAAAATGTCTTTTACCAGTAACCACCATTACCAGTTTATGTTCTACACAATATTCAATTGAATCATTATCACGGATAGAGCCACCCGGTTGTATGAAAGCAGTAATACCTGCTTCATGCCCCAGCTTCACACAATCATTAAAAGGGAAGAAAGCATCACTAGCCATTACAGCGCCATTCATATCAAAGCTGAATTGCTTTGCTTTTTCAACAGCCTGACGTAATGCATCAATACGACTTGTTTGCCCGCAGCCCTTACCAATCAATTGTTTATTTTTTATCAACGCAATTGCATTCGATTTTAAATGTTTACAAACAAGATTAGCAAAAGTTAAGTCAGCCTTTTCAGTTTCACTACTTTCTCTGCCGCCTGCTTCCTCCCATTTGTCAAAATTTCCTTCATCAGTTCCTTGTATTAATACACCATTCAGCAAAGAACGAAACATTTGTGATGAAGACTTTGTTGTTTGTACTTTTTGCTTTAATAGTATCCTGTTTTTTTTGGATTTTAAAATCTCCAACGCATCTTCATCATAAGAAGGAGCAATTAAAACTTCAAAGAAAATCTCATTAATAGCTTCAGCAGTTGCTTTGTCAATGGTTCCGTTGCAGATCAATACGCCACCAAAAGCACTTTCAGGATCACCTGCCAATGCTGCATCCCAACTTTCTTTTATTGTAGCTCGTTGTGCAATGCCGCAGACATTGGTATGCTTGAAAATAGCAAAAGTCGTTTCTTCAAATTCGTTGATCATCTGCACCGCAGCATCCACATCCACCAGGTTGTTGTATGAAAGTTCTTTTCCATTTAACTGATCAAATAATTTATTCAGATTACCATAAAAAGCCCCTGATTGATGTGGGTTTTCACCATACCGCATTGTTTTTTCCGGGGCATTAAATGGAGTAGCAATTGTAAGCTGATGAAAATAATTAGAGATGGCATTATCATAAGCTGTACACACGTCAAATGCTTTGATGGCAAACTGGCGGCGTTGGTCTAAAGTTGTTTCGCCTTGTTGTGTACTTAGAATGGAAACCAGTTCAGCATAATCAGCTTTGCTGGCTACCACCATCACATCTTTATGATTTTTAGCAGCAGCTCTTAACATAGAAGGCCCGCCGATATCTATTTTTTCAATGATGGCTTTTTCATCCGTAGTAGAAGCTACCGTTTCTTCAAACGGGTATAGGTCCACAATTACCAGGTCTATTTCCGGAATATTATATTCCTTCATTTCTTTTACATGTGTTTCATCTTCTCTTTTGCCCAATATGCCACCAAACACAGAAGGATGCAACGTTTTTACTCTGCCTCCTAATATGGAAGGATATGTTGTAAGGTCTTCAACAGGGGTCACTTTTACACCCAGTTTTTCAATAAAACTCTGTGTGCCGCCAGTAGAGTAAATGATAGTACCTTGTTTATTTAATAGGTTGACTATGTCTTCAAGTCCGTCCTTGTAAAAAACTGAAATCAATGCAGATTTAATTTTCTTATTCATAAGTTAGTTGAGTTAAATGGCAGGGAATCGTAAAGAGGGGCAAAACTAACTTAATTCAGCTTTAATACAAAAGCTCCATTTGAACTAACATCATACCACGGGATTTTCAAAGAATCACAATCCTTCTTCCAATATTGTGTTTTCCATACAGGCACAGAGCCGTCAAACACAACCTGTTTAATGTTTAAAGAACTTGCAAGTCTTTTCATATATAGTTTTGGATTTTTAGAAATTACCAACAAGTCAATAGTTGCTTTTGATTCAATTGTTAAATAATTAACTGTTTCATCGATTAACAAAATCTTTCTTCCTTTAAAATCAATATAGTTTCCATCAGCTTTTAATTCGTTTAGATTTTCCAAATCATTAATCCTGTATAATATTCTGGATGGTTTTAAATGGAAATTGCGGGCAAAATCATCTGCCAGTAAATCACTATCGCCTACAAAGCGATAATTTCTTCCATCAATAAAATCTATAGCTGTTTTTTGCGGCACATTGTACACAATTATTTTCTGTTGATTATTACTATTGATAAATGCAACAGAACGTAATGTTACAAAACCAAGTAAAGAAATTAACCCAAGTTTTAAACTTGTAGACTTTTTCTCCAATAACCAATGCGTAATTCCAATGGCAAAAGCTAACAAGAAAAGCGTTTGCAATATATTTATTTGTAATCCATCCCAAAGTGAGAATCTGATTGATTCGATCTTTTCTATATATGTATTCATTACCCAAATTAACCAGGTAAGTAGCTTGCCGAATAATAATGCTGCCGAAGGTATTATGGAAAGAATACAAAGAAATATCATACCCAACAAAATAGCACTTGATAAAGGCACAGCCAGAAAATTAGTAAGCAGGAATAAATTGGGAAATTGATGAAAATGAAAAATACTTAAGGGCACAGTTAATACCTGTGCGGCAATTGTAACAGCATTTAGTTTCCATATAAAATCCAATGGTTTGTTTTTAATATAAAACCAATTATAAACAGGCCGCATAAAAATAATAATGCTTAATACGGCAGCATATGACAATTGAAAGCCAACATCCCAAAGAAAATAAGGATTAATACATAATAGTATAAATGCTGAAACTGCCATGGTATTAAAGATGGACGGTTTTCTTGCTAATGAATCACCCACAACAATACAAGTAAACATTAATGCCGAACGAAGTATAGAAGGTTGTGCACCTGCCAGCAAACTAAATAACCATAAACCTGTAATAATTAAAACTGGCCTTAACCACCGAATCTTTTTTCTTTTCTGTAATGGCTTTAAAGCCATAGAGAGCAACCAATAGATCAAACCAAGATGTAAACCTGAAATGGCGATGATATGAACAACACCTGTATTAGTATACGATTGCACCAGTGATTGTTCCAGATCATCTTTATAACCTATTAGTAATGCTTCTGCTAATCCGAGTTCTTTTTTGCTTTGAATATTGGTGCGGAGTATATTCAGCACTTTCTCTCTGATGGAATAAATAAAATTGCTAAATGGACTAATCTTTTCTTTATTTAGCATTTCAAATTCTTCGGATTTTAAATAAACCTGATGTGTAATTCCTTGAAAAAGGCAATATCGTTTGTAATCAAATCCTCCTGGATTACCAGAGTTTTTTATTTCCTGTAGCGATTTTTTAAAAACTAATTGAGAGCCATATTGTAAGTTTAGAGAAGTGTCTTTTTTAAAATAAATAATGATCTTTCCCTTTACTGGCAATAATGAGTCATTTTGTATTAAGTATTGAATGGTTGCATTTGCTTTTATGGATTTTGTTTTTTCAACCGGCGGCTCATCTAGTGTAACTACTAAGCCATTTTTGTCTTTATAAAAATTACCCAGCCATTGCTTGTTATTCCGGATATCTTTTTGCCAGGCAAGCATTGCGCCGAAAGCAAAGAAGAGTAAGTTGATTAAAATGCCATTTGCAAATACCAGTTTAAATCTGCTAAAGAGTGGTATAAAGAAAAAACTGACTAGTACAACTGCTGAAGTAATTGATAAAAGATATAGTGAGTAAATATCAAGTTGCATCTTCCACTGTACCAAAATACCGACGATCATGGAAAGCAGTATTTTCAAGAAAGGAGTCTTCTTCCAGAAGTTAGAGCCATACTTTACCATACGGGAAAGTATAAAGCTTTATAGTTAAAAGCAATACCAGTTTTTTGGTATTTTGAATTGAAATTTTACCAATATTAGCAAAATAAGATGCTGTTACGATGCTTCAGATTTCACTTTCTCTGTTACAAATTTTTGATAGGAGATATTTTGAACTTTACTTTTTAGCCAGTTTGGATAGTTGAAAATGCTTACATTTATTTGCTGCACAGGGTCATTGATATTTTCTTCAAAAATAGCCAAGGCTTTTTCGTACTCCTTAATTTTAAGTTTTTTTTCTGTCAAATAAAAACTTCTGTGGAGGCATTGTACTAATGCTGATTCAAAGAGATGCTTTTTTTTCCTTTTATTGAAATAAGTGTATGTCGCTCTATATTCAGTTTCGAATAAACGGACATTATCCATGCTATAAGTAATAAGTAGTAATAGAATATGTGCAAAAGCATTATGTTCTTCTCTGGTACCGTCTTGAAAATATGTGTTTCCTCTCTTTACAAAATACAATGCATCGTCAAATTGTTCTAATACAAAAGAGGCTATGCCTAGTGAGAAATTGATAGTTCGATTTAAATCAGCATTTAATAACGGTTCCCATTGTCGATATTTTGTTTTCATAAATTCTACCAGTTCTTTCACGTCATCATACTGAGCTCTTTTATTATAAATTTTATTCAGGGCCAGGTATTTAATAGCTTCAAAATTGGCTTTTTGAGTAGCGTCTTCAATTAAATTATTTGCAGGGTCGTTGAAACAATTAATTACAAAATCAAAAGAACCTTGAAGCACACCAGTATAATTTATCATGTACAGTAACTCAATATAAAATTCTCCATCTTTAATTATATACTGCGTATTTTTTTTCCATTCACCAAGTGACTCTGTTAGTATTTTTAGTGAGTTTTCGCTATCATTTTGCAGGTATTGGATAGTAGCTTTGCTGAGGAGATAATAATGGCGAAGCCAGAAGGAATTCGATTGCTTTTTAATATCCAGATCATTGATTTTTTGTTGCAAATAGGCAAGTCTGTTTAATAAGTCGTCACCAATATCGAAATGGGCTTTTCTTTTCAAAAGTAACAGCTCAGTATATATATCCCGAAGGGTAATCAATTCAGAATACTCATTGTAAGTAATGGTGCGACCTTTGAAAATGGAATAAAGTTCTTCGTATTGCGTTTCTGAGCTTCCGGATAGAATCATTTTTTCAAATTCTGTAACAAGCATAGTTAGGATTGGAAAAAGTTCTGCAGCTCTTGCTTTTTTCACTGCTTTTTTCCATATCGAGTTAGCTGCATCAATCAACCCTTTTTTTCTTAAAATCCGAATGAGCAATATCTGGTTATACAATTCATGACTAACAGAATCTTTACTATCATATTCCGCAATAGCATTACATATCTGATTTTGTAAGTAGTTTTTTTGAAAAGCGATATTTTTTTTATTGATTGACGGGCTGAATTTTTTTAAGATTTCAGCTTCATCATATTTTTTTTGTGCGGCAATAGCATCAAAGAGTTTCAGGTATAATTTTTCTCCATTGTCTTGGTTTGGAATAAAATTTCTTTTGAAATATGATTTCTCACTACTTTTTAAAGAGTTGATTAATTTCCAGATAAAATCTGATGAAGTTCTCAAAATAGTGCTTTAAGTTAGGTTGAAATGAAATTAAAAATACAAAATTCTGGGATAGATAATACAAATCAATGGGTTAATATTTATTATTATAAAATATTAATAATCAATTAAATATAAAATGTGTATACTAAATTTAATTAAAAGATGCTTATAATAATTAAGCAAAACAAAAATTGAATAGGAGTAGCCGGTATGTACTTTTGTTTTAGAAAGAAGCGACTAGAATAATAGCATTTCAAGCCAAAATTAATTAGGGGTTCTTTCAATTCCCATTAACCATTAAGCCTTAAACCCGCCACTCCAATCTGAAAAGATAAGAGTGACGGGTTTTTGATTTGTCTGATAATCTGTAAAATGATTATTTACTCAGATACATACTTCTATCCTTATATAATTTTCTGAAGTAAGGGTCTCTTAAGTCTTTTATAAAGCGGATAGCTTCTCCGGTACTTTTCATTTCAGGCCCTAGTTCCTTATTAACGTTAGGGAATTTATTGAAACTAAATACTGGTTCCTTAATAGCAAAACCTGTCAGTTTCTTTTCATATGTAAAATCTTTTAATTTATGAGAACCGATCATTACTTTGGTTGCAATATTCAAATAAGGTATCTGATATGCTTTTGCAATAAATGGTGTCGTTCTCGAAGCTCTTGGATTTGCTTCAATCACATATACTTTACCGTCTTTAATAGCAAACTGAATATTGATTAATCCACGTATGTTTAATTCTCTGGCGATTTTTTCTGCATATTCCTCCATGGTATGAACAATCAGTGGTGTAAGATTAAAAGCAGGAAGTACAGCATTACTATCACCGCTATGTATGCCTGCTGGTTCAATATGTTCCATTACACCCATTACATGAAAGTCTTCTCCATCAAAAATCCCATCGATCTCTGCTTCCTGACAGCGATCAAGAAAATGATCGATCAATATTTTATTACCTGGTAAATGTTTTAATAAACTCACAACAGCTTTTTCTACTTCTTCATCATTGATTACAATCCGCATTCTCTGCCCACCTAAAACATAGGAAGGACGAACCAATACGGGGTAACCAACTCGGTTAGCAACTTCAATAGCCTGATCTACATCTTCAGCAGTTCCGTAATCAGGGTAAGGAATTTCTAATTCTTTTAATCTGTCACTGAAACGGCCGCGGTCTTCGGCAATGTCCATACTATCATAAGAAGTTCCAACAATCTTTATTCCTTTCTCATGTAGTTTTTTGGCAAGTTTTAAAGCAGTTTGCCCACCTAATTGAACTATTACTCCATATGGTTGCTCATGTTCAATTATCTCCCAGATATGTTCCCAATATACTGGTTCGAAATATAATTTATCAGCCATATCAAAATCAGTACTTACCGTTTCTGGGTTACAATTCACCATGATGGATTCGTAGCCAGCTTCTTTGATTGCCATTAATCCATGTACACAGCAATAATCAAATTCAATACCCTGGCCGATTCGGTTTGGTCCTGATCCTAATACTATAATTTTCTTTTTATCAGACACTTTACTTTCATTTGAATTTCCAGATTCAAATGTTGAATAGAAATAAGGTGTCTTAGCTTCAAACTCTGCAGAGCAAGTATCTACCATTTTATATACTCTGGTAATCCCTGCTGCTTTTCTTTTTTCATACACATCATCTTCATCGCCATGATTTGTAATACGACTAATCTGTTCATCACTAAAACCATTTACTTTAGCTTCTCTTAATAATTCAAGTGGAAGGTCGGAAAGATCATATTTACTCATTTCTTTTTCAAGATTCACAATTTTTTGAATCTCGTACAAGAACCATCTATCGATTCCATTGGTAGCTTTTGAAATACTACTCACAGAAATACCCGCCATTAATGCATCTTTAATCCTGAAGATCCGATCCCATTTAGGTATTTTAATATATTCTAATAATTCATCGGCATGCATCAGGCTTTTACCATAATAGCCAAGACCAACAGCATTATTTTCTAAACTCTGACATGCTTTTTGAATCGCTTCTGTAAAGCTTCTGCCAATACCCATTACTTCACCAACACTTTTCATTTGAAAACCTAAAGTGTCATTTGCTCCTTTGAATTTGTCAAAATTCCAACGGGGAATTTTGACAATTACATAATCTAATGCTGGCTCGAAATATGCAGAAGTCGATTTAGTGATTTGATTTTCTAATTCATCAAGATTATAACCAATAGCCAGTTTTGCAGCAATTTTTGCAATAGGATAACCAGTTGCTTTACTGGCTAAAGCTGATGAACGGCTTACTCTTGGATTAATTTCAATTGCTAGTACATCTTCCGTATCCGGATTTAATGCAAATTGTACATTACAGCCACCGGCAAAATTTCCAAGATCTCTCATCATCTTGATAGCAGTATTCCGCATGACTTGCATAGCAGTATCGCTTAAGGTCATTGCAGGTGCTATTGTAATTGAATCACCGGTATGCACTCCCATCGGGTCTAAATTCTCAACAGTACAAATGATAGCTACATTGTCTACGGCATCTCTTAATAATTCCAATTCAAATTCCTTCCAGCCAAGCACAGCTTTTTCTACCAGTACTTCATGTATTGGACTAGCGGTTAATGCTCTGTTCAATGCTTCATCCAGTTCTTCTTTATGGAAAACTAATCCGCCGCCAGTGCCGCCAAGTGTAAATGACGGTCGTAATACGAGGGGAAATCCTAATTCTTGTGCAATTTCTTTTCCTTCCAGATAGGAGTTGGCAATTTTTCCATGAGCAACCGTTATTCCAATGTCAATCATCCATTTTCTGAATTTTTCACGGTCTTCTGCTTTTTCAATAGCCTTTATGTCAACACCAATTAAACGAACTTTATATTGTTCCCATATCCCAAGCTCCTCGACTTCTTTTGCCAAATTGAGTGCGGTTTGTCCACCCATTGTTGGCAATACTGCATCAATTTCGTTTTCTTGTAGGATTTGCTCAATACTTTCTACTGTTAATGGGAGCAGATAAACTCTGTCTGCCATCATCGGGTCTGTCATAATGGTGGCAGGATTGCTGTTAATCAGAACAACTTTAATTCCTTCTTCTCGAAGGCTTTTAGAAGCTTGAGTCCCCGAGTAATCAAATTCACATGCTTGTCCGATAACGATTGGGCCTGAACCAATAATCAGTACTGTTTTAATCGAATTGTCTTTTGGCATTTTTTTTTTACAGGAAGAATTCCTGATAAATGATCGGGAAGAAAAAATCCCTTATGCTATCGGGATGCAAAACTAAGGGAATAGCAGATTAAATTGGAAACTGCGAAAATATTTTTTTAAAAACCCTTTGCAGGGGCAGGACGGGGTATTTTTCTATAAGAGAGTGAATAAGTAGAATCGTATATTTTTTTGTTTTGATCAAGTTGCTCAATGATATAGTTTTTCAACTCAGCTGGGCTATTATATTTTTTACGAAATGAAAAATCTTCGCTTACAGCTTTTACAGATATGGTATCATTTGATTTATCCAAAGCCGCTAAGTAATATACCCGTTGTTTCTTTGCTATTTCTTTTTGACTTCTTCTTTGTCTTTCTAGTACAATAATATCTGCTACAACATTCATATATCGTTGCGTACCTATATATGAAGTAAAACCTGTAAAATAAGCTGTATCCGGCATAATCATATTCCCCTTTATTGCTTTACCGTAGCGAATTATTTTATAAGTTGAATCCGTGTCTTTGCTAAAGTCCAGCGCCTCAATGCCAAACATATCGCTAAAATCTTTTATAATACCGTACCAATAGCCAAATAATGTAGAATCAACTGGCTCAACAGGCTTTGTTTCCAATGCCACTGTTGATTCAAAAGGACATGCATATAAAATAAAAGTGAGTGGTAATAGCCACAGTAGTCTTTTCATAAATGTTGTTAAAAGCCTAAAAGATACAAAGAATGAAACTTATTGCCTATTCAAAAAATCAGTTTTATTGATCTTGCTTATTTTTGTGTATGTTTTTTAAGGTTTTATGTTTGACGATACTTATATCTATTTCGTTGTTTCTTCCAGCTCAGTCTGTTGCCTATCAAAAAGATTATTTTAGAAATCCATTAGGAATTCCAATGGATTTGTCGGCTAATTTTGGTGAACTGAGAGCTAATCACTGGCACATGGGATTAGACATTAGAACTCAGCAAAAAGTTGACCTGCCAGTTTATGCAGCAGCCGATGGTTATATTGCACATATTGGTATCCGTTCGCAAAGTTTTGGCCGATTTATTGTTATCGATCACCCAAACGGACTATCGACTTTGTATGCACATCTCAACGATTTTTTTCCTGAATTGGAACAATATATAGAAGAGCAACAATACATTAAAGAAAGCTGGGCGATAGAATTAGATCTTACAAAAAATCAATTTCCGGTAACTAAAGGTTCATTCATCGCTTATAGTGGTACTACGGGGGGTTCTGGTGGCCCTCACCTTCATTTCGAAATTTTTGAAACGAAAAACGAAAAACGATTGAATCCGTTACTTTTTAATTTCCCGATTACGGACAATTTAAGTCCGACACTCTTAAAATTGGTTATCTATGATCGTAATAAATCTGTTTTTAATCAAACCCCTGTTTTTCATACGTTAAAAAAAACGGATAGTGGTTATATTATTCCAAAAGAACCATTGTTGAAAACGGGTATTTCGAAAATGAGCTTTGGTTTACAGGCTTATGATAAGATGACAAGCCGAAGTAGTCAGAATGGAATTTATTCAGCTAAATTAATTGTAGATGAAATTCCTCAGGTGGAATTTGTGCTAGACAATATTGATTATAAGGAAACTGTTTATTTAAATGCTCAAATTGATTATAAACATAAATTTAATGGTGGATCTTACATTCAGCATTTATCCAAATTGCCAGGTGATAATGGTCCTGCCTATAAAACACTATCTGGTGAAGGCGTTGTCACATTTTTGGATACGATGATCCACGATATACGCTTAGAAGTTTATGATGCCCATGGCAATAGTTCAGAATTGAAATTTCAGGTTCAGTTTGATGACAGCTTGGCTAAAGATTATTTTTATCCGCATGATTATAACCAATGGGTACCCAACAATTCAAATGTTTTAATAAAACCCGAGTTTGAAATTTATCTTTCGAAAGAAGCGTTGTATGATACGATATCTCCGGTTTACTATTCAATACCAGATGCTACACCATTTACTTTTTCGGCTGCCCATCAGATAGGAGACCCATCCTTGCCAATGCATAATGATGCTATTGTTAAAATAAAGTTGAATAAGCCGGTGCCAGATCTGTGGCAAGATAAATTATTCATCGTTCGTAAGCAAGGTAATAGTGTAAGCGTTGAAAAAGCAATTTGGATGGAAAAATGGCTTTCTGCAAAATTTGGCGGATTTGGAAAATTTCAGATACAAGCAGATGTAATACCGCCTGGAATTAACGAACTTGGAAAAGGTGATACCATTAACCTGAGCAGAGCCAGTCAAATTGTTTTTACACCAACGGACAATTTTAGTTTAAAAAAGTTTAATGTTACTCTCGATGGTAAATGGCTGCGTTTTACTAATGATAAATCCAGAAAGTGGATCTATAAATTTGACGAACGTTGTCCTTATGGAGTACATGAATTAAAGGCAAGTGCAGAAGATGATGCAGGAAATATTACGGAAAAGACATGGTGGTTCAGAAGAGAAAAATATACGCCACCACCTCCTAAAAAGAAATCCAGTAGCTATAAAAAGAAGACTCAACCTAAAAAGAAAAATTAATTATGGTAACATTGAATGAAGGCGATAAAGCACCAGCATTTTCAGGAAAGGATCAAAATGGAGATAAAATTTCTTTATCCTCTATGAAAGGCAAAAAAGTAGTAGTCTACTTTTATCCAGCAGATGATACACCTACCTGTACCATACAAGCCTGTAATTTGCGTGACAATTATTCTTTGTTGAAAAAAAATGGATTTGAAGTAATAGGGATAAGTCCAGATGAGGTAACAAAACATAAAAAATTCGAAAGTAAATTCAAGCTGCCATTTACATTAATTGCTGATCCTTCACATACTATTCTTGAAAAGTATGGCGTTTGGGATCAGAAGCAGATGTTTGGAAATAAATATATGGGAGTACTTCGAACAACTTTTATGATTGATGAAAAAGGAATCATCCGTAAAATTTTTCTTCGTCCTAAAAGTAAAGCTCATGCAGAAGAGATTATAGAAAGTATGAATTATTAACAATGAAAATAGTGCGAATAAAAGAAAATTCCTTGTTGGCAAAAATTGCTGCTGCTAAAATGAGGTCTGATAAAGTAGCGATCGTTTTTGGGAGCAACATCCATCTGCACAATACCACAAAAGATGAATTTTTAAACGATAAAGAATGGGTTTGTCATGAATTGAAACATATAGAACAGTTCAAACAAAATGGCTCAGTTGTGTTCGTTTTTAAATATCTTATTGATTGGATGAAAAAAGGATATTATAATAACAAGTTTGAAGTGGAAGCAAGAAAAAGTGAGAAAGATGTTACTTTGTTGGAAAAGTTTAGCATTATTTAAATAACCCATTCTACATCACCAAAACTAAATTCTTCTTCTAAAGCATGTTGTATTGTTAATTTTCCTGTACGGGAAACACTTTTTAAGGTTCCTTCAAAAACTCGGCTCTCTTTTTTTAGTTTCACTTTTTCATTCAGCTTATATAATTGACCTAGATAGTGTTTATAGGTCGTGTCGAATCCTGTTTTGATGAATTCATTATATCTCTTTTCCAAACAAACACAAAGTTCTTTTGCCAGATCAATAACTTTAAAATCTTTGCCGGTAATTTGTTTTAAAGAAACCGGGTTTGGCAAGTCTGGAGAAAATGAAGTTTGATTAATATTAATCCCAATCCCAATTATTGACCATTCCCATTTACTATTTGTAGAAATGATGTTTTCTATCAGAATACCTCCTGCCTTTCTGTCCTGCCAGTACAAATCATTTGGCCATTTAATTTTTGAAGTATCTCCGGCATATTGCATAAAAAAATCTTGTAATGCAATAGCTACACATGCACTCAATTGAAATTGTTGTGCAATTTGTAAAGGCGAGGGGTTAATTATAAAGCTAATTGCGATATTTACATCTTTTTGTGATACCCATTCTTTTCCTCTTTGACCTTTACCAGCTATCTGTTCATGAGTAAAAATAGCCATTCCATTTTGTGCCAAACCAGCATGAATTAGCTGCCGGGCATAGTTGTTGGTACTGTCAACCGATTGCAGTTCAACGAATGGCAAACCGATGGTTTGTATGGTAGAAAGTTGTGGCAATTAATTGCTATTTTTGACAAAGTAATGAAGTTTATGGATTAGGGAAGTTTGTTTGTCTTAATTAAAGCTTAACCTAACCAAAAACACTAAATTATAAACGAAAAACAAATTCTATTTGGAACAACTGGCATCATTGTCCAACCGCAATAAGAAAAGTGCAGCTCGGTTAACGAAGAACTCGAAAATCATCAAAACCATCATTGCAGCTATTCAGGAGAAAAAAGGGGAGAATATCATTTCTCTAGACCTGAGAAAAATAAATGAAGCGGTGGCTGACTTTTTTATTATTTGTGAGGCAAGTAATTCGACACAGGTAAAAGCATTAGCAGAAAATATTGAGTTCAGAATAGATGAAAAATGCGAAGAGAAACCTTATCATCATGAGGGTTTTCAACAACTTCAATGGGTGTTGATAGATTATGTAAATGTTGTAGTGCATGTTATGCAATCAGAAACGAGAAAGTTCTATCAACTTGAAGAAATGTGGAGTGATGCGGCTTCGCAGGAGCACAACGAATAATGTTAAAAAAATTATTTTTTACAACTTTTTGATTGATTAATCATTAATAAGCAGGAGAATATAAGAAAAAAATATGTCACAAGAATCGAACGATAGAAACGAAAACAGGCCACCCAGATTTGGTAATAAACCTCCTGGTGGTGATCCTAATCAGCCGGTAAAAAAAGGACCAAAGTTCAGTATATATTGGATTTATGCAATCATATTTGCGGTTCTCATTGGATTTCAGTTTTTTGGTCCATTTTCACCAAATACAGCAAAAACAAACAACCTGGCTTTTAAAAGCTTGATTGTAGCTGGAGATATCAGTAAATATGAAATTATTGATAATAAAAAAACAGTTAAGATATATCTTACTCCTGCTGGAATAGAAAAGCATAAAGTTCAATTAAAAGAAAGTATTAGTGGGAAGATAAGTGAGAAAGGGCCTCATATGTATTTCAAATATTCTGGCGATTTTGAAAAACAAATGGATGATTTTTATCAGCAAGCGGGGATACCTACTGATAAGCAAGTGAAATATGAAGTTTCAAACGAAAAAGACTGGTTTGGAGGAATTCTGCAATTCTTATTACCTGTTTTATTATTTGTTGGACTTTGGATATTGTTAATGCGTAAAATGGGCGGTGGCGCCGGAGGTGGCGCTGGTGGCCCCGGTGGTATCTTCAATATTGGTAAATCAAAAGCTACTTTGTTTGATAAAGGTACAAAAGTCAATATCACTTTTGCAGATGTTGCAGGGTTGGATGAAGCGAAAGTAGAAGTAATGGAGATAGTTGACTTTTTAAAGAACCCTAAAAAATATACTAATCTGGGTGGTAAAATTCCAAAAGGTGCCTTATTAGTTGGCCCTCCAGGTACAGGTAAAACATTATTGGCTAAAGCAGTAGCTGGGGAGGCACAGGTTCCATTCTTTAGTTTGAGTGGTTCGGATTTTGTAGAAATGTTTGTAGGAGTAGGGGCTAGTCGTGTTAGAGATTTATTTAAACAGGCAAGGGAAAAAGCGCCTTGTATCATTTTTATTGATGAAATTGATGCTATTGGCCGTGCAAGAGGAAAGAATGCCATGATGAGTAATGATGAAAGAGAAAGTACTTTAAATCAATTATTGGTAGAAATGGATGGCTTTGGTACCGATGTAGGTATTATTGTAGTTGCCGCAACGAATCGTCCGGATGTATTAGATACAGCGTTATTGCGCCCTGGTCGTTTCGATCGACAGATCACTATTGATAAGCCAGATCTTGTAGGTCGTGAAGCAATTTTTAAAGTACATCTTGGTCCAATAAAGATTTCAAAAACATTAGATATACATAAACTGGCTGAACAAACTCCCGGATTTGCCGGGGCAGATATTGCCAATGTATGTAATGAAGCAGCATTGATAGCTGCAAGAAAGAATAAGGAAGCGGTGGATATGCAAGATTTTCAGGATGCTGTGGATAGAGTAATAGGTGGTTTAGAAAAAAAGAACAAAATCATTTCTCCTGAAGAAAAAAGAATCATAGCCTTTCACGAAGCAGGACATGCTGTATGTGGATGGTATCTGGAACATGCATACCCATTATTGAAAGTAACTATTGTGCCAAGAGGTTCTGCAGCATTAGGATATGCGCAATACACTCCTAAAGAACAATTTTTATATAACATAGATCAATTAACCGATCAAATTTGTATGACATTGGGTGGAAGAGCCAGCGAAGAGATTTTCTTTAATAAAATTTCTACCGGTGCTCAAAACGATTTACAGCAGATTACAAAAACAGCTTATGCAATGGTTACTGTTTATGGTATGAGCGAAAAAGTAGGGAATATCAGTTATTATGATCCGCATCAGGAAACTACATTTACTAAACCTTATTCTGACGAAACAGCCAAGATGATCGATGGTGAAGTTCGTAAACTAATTGACGATGCATATATAAAGACCAAAGAATTATTGAAAGAAAAGAAAGACGATGTAGAAAAGATTGCAACAGCATTATTGGAAAGAGAAGTTTTATTTCAAAGCGATGTAGAAGCATTGATTGGTAAAAGGCCTTTTGAAGAAAAGAAACCTTTGACGGATGCAGTTGTGGAAGAAGTTGTGGAAGAGACTGATAGTGTTCCTGCGCCAAAAAAAGAAGACGAAACGTCAACCGATGATACAGTAGGAGATATTGGTTTGGCCCCATCCATTTAATTGATACAAGTATGAATGTTTCTCCATCGAAAGAAAACATACTAAAAAAAATCCGCAAGGCGTTGAGTCACTCAACGCCTTTGCCATTTCCACAAAGCGAAGGAAACCAGACTGTTTTTAACCCATTGGACCAGGAAATTGAAGTTGAGTTTGCAGAGCATTTTACAAGTTTGCAGGGCAAATTCATTTATTGTATCAATCAACAGGAATTTGCTTTTCAATTAAGTAGCTTATTAAAAAAACAAAACTGGCAAAAAATATTTTGTGTAGAAGATAAATTGATTGCTTCTGTTGCCAATCAGTTTTCCGAAAAATTAATCAAAGAAGATTTAGCAGGTTGCGATGTTTCTATTACCGGTTGCGAATATCTGGTGGCCAGAACAGGTTCTATAGTAATGAGTGCTGCACAGGAAAGCGGCCGAACTACGAGTGTGTATGCTCCCATTCATGTTTGTATTGCATTTACCAACCAATTGGTATATGATATAAAGGATGCATTAGCTGCCACAAAAAATAAATATGGCGATAAACTGCCTTCTATGATCACTTTTGCTACCGGTCCAAGTCGTACGGCTGATATTGAAAAAACGTTGGTAGTAGGTGTTCACGGACCGAAGGAAGTTTATTTATTTTTAGTGGAGTCGTAATATCTTTATTTTATTCAATAAGCCATCATCATCTTCTCATTTTACTATTCATTTACTCACTGGTAGGTTTCAAACTCTTAGCTTATCTTTATACCATGACAAATTCTAGTGTTTTTCAATTATTTGTATATGGCTCTCTTCGCAGTGGTTTTCATAGTCCTGTGTATGAGTATATCAGCCGTTTTTTTAAATTTATTGGCGAGGCCAAAGTGCAGGGAAAGTTAGTTGATATGGGTAGTTATCCTGCTGGCATTCCTTCTAGTGATGAAAGTTATATTATCGGTGAATTATACCAGGCCAAAAATGAACATGAATTTTCCTGGGCAATTGGTCAATTAGATGATTACGAAGGAGTGGCTGTAGAAGCAGATGAAGTACAATTATATCGCCGGGAAGTAACATCTGTAATTTTCAATAATCAAGTATCAAATGCCTGGATATACTGGTATAATGGTGATGTGGCTGGTAAAAAAGAAATTCCTTCAGGCGATATGCTTGATTATTTAAATTCGAAAAAAAGTTAGTTGGGATTCCTGATCCCTTTACAATTAATTCATCATTATTGAACGTTGCTGAAAATACAATGATCACTAAAAATATTTATTTTCTTTCCGACTTTCATCTTGGTGCTCCCAATCATGCCAGTAGCTTGGAAAGAGAAAAATTATTGGTTCAGTTTCTTACAACAATAAAAGATAAAGCATCGGAAATTTTTTTGGTTGGCGACATGTTCGACTTCTGGTATGAGTATAAAAAAGTAGTTCCAAAAGGGTATACAAGATTATTGGGTAAGCTGGCAGAACTTAGTGATGCTGGTATTCGGTTACATTTTTTTGTAGGTAATCATGATATGTGGATGCGGGATTACTTTCAGAAAGAGTTAAACATCCCGGTTTATTTTGAGCCAAAAGAATTTGAACGCAATGGAAAAATATTCCTGATAGGTCATGGAGATGGTTTAGGTCCTGGAGATCATGGATATAAACGATTAAAAAAGGTTTTCAGAAATCCTGTGAGTAAGTGGTTGTTTGGCATATTCCCGCCTATCCTTGGCATGGGTCTTGCCAATTATATGAGCCGCAGAAGCAGAGCACAAACAGGTATTGAAGAAGAAGTGTTTTTGGGAGAAGAAAAAGAGTGGCTCATGATTTATTGCAAAGAGATATTGCAGAAAAAAAACGTTGATTTTTTTGTGTTTGGGCATAGACACTTGCCCATTGATTATCGTCTAAACGATACAAGTAGATATATAAACCTTGGTGATTGGATACGCTACTTTACCTATGCGGCGTTTGATGGTGAAGAATTAGCTTTAAAATCATACATGGGAATGGATGAAAAAATTATTCGAAACTGATGAAATACTTTTATTTTATACTAATATTTTTATTCATTTCAAACGCTGGCAATTCACAAACAGATACTTCGTTTCAGTTGCTAAGAGTTTTGAAAGGTGATATTGTAGATTTTACAGTGGATAATCTGGATAATATTTATGTGCTCAATAGCAGAAATCAAATAAGAAAGTATAATGCTAATGGTGATTCGGTTGCTATTTTTAATAATGTAAAAAAGTTCGGAAAAGCTACATTAGTGGATGTTTCCAATCCATTGAAAGCTGTTATATATTACCGTGATTTCGCAACAGTAGTTATGCTGGATAGGTTTTTAAATGTGGTCAATACAATTGATTTACGTAAGCAAAATATTTTCCAGGCAAAAGCCATTGCTCAGTCCTATGATAATAAAATTTGGGTGTATGACGAATTGGAAAGTAAATTAAAAAAGATGGATGAAGATGGCAAACTGTTACAGGAAACTCCTGATTTCAGAATGCTTTTTAATTATGCGATTAACCCTATAAAAATATTCGATGAGAATAAATATGTTTATATCTACGACCCTGCTAACGGTGTAAATGTGTTTGATTACTATGGTGCGTTGAAAAATAATATTATCATCACAGGCTGGAAAAATTTCAAAGTAACGGGGAAGTATATTTTTGGTTCTAAAGCAGACACATTATACCGGTACGATATTTCAAATTTTATGTATGATGAATGGACAATGCCGCCACAAATAGTAAATGCAAAAGTGTTCAACTTTACTTCTTCCCGTCTGTATGCATTAAAAAATGATAGTATAGAAGTGTACAGTATTCTTTAGCTTGAAGTACTATACTATTTGTTTAGTATTTCACCCAACTCTTTATCAAACAAACCATATTTCCCATATTCTATTACTCTGCCGATCTCTTTGCCTTTTTTCATTACAATAATAGTTGGCACATTGGTAATATTAAGTGCCTCTGTCAAATGGCTGATTGTTTTCTTACTTCTATCAACACCAATTAGTGTTACTTTTTCTTTCGAAAAACCAGCGGCATCTAACAAATTGTAAAATTTAGGGATAACTGAATGTGAGTCCTCACACCAGGTGCCCATAAAGGCAATAATTTGAATAGAATCAGCATTCTTTTTTAAACCGGCTATTGCTTCTGTATTTGGTGTATAGCCATTTAGGTTGCTTGCATACCATTTAAAAGTGGTGTCGCTTAATAACACTTCTTGTGATATAATCCCTTTATACGATTTTTCGTTCGACCCTTCAGTCAACACCTCGTACTGTACTCCCTTTGTAGTCTGGGCATTGGCTGACAGCGTAAATAAAAAACTAATGGATCCGAGAAATAGTGTTATAGCTATCGTTGTTTTCTTCATAATGTTCAGATATAATAGTCAAAAATAGTCGGGTGAAGCCAAATGATGAAAGGAGTAGTGTTAAAGTTGCAAAATCGGAGAATTTAAAGACTCGCTTTTAGTTGTAGAAAAAAACCTTTTATTTTTTCCAGTGACTGAATCATGGCGAATTTTTCATCAGCTGTTTTATTATTCTTTAAGAAATCTTTTGCACCTTCTATTGTAAATTTTCTTCGGCGAAGTAAATCGTAGATCATTTCAAGATTCTTAACATCAACAGGTCGGAAAAAGCGATCACCTTTTTTATTCTTTTTTGGTTTTAATATGTCAAATTCAGTTTCCCAATACCGTATCAATGATTGTTTTTCTCGGAACATTGCGGCAACATCACCGATTGAGTAGTATTGTTTTTGAAAAAGAATATCATCATCAGGGATTAACAACAGATCAGCACTTAAAGCAATTTCTTTTAAGGATTTGCGGCCTCTTTTACCAGTTACAATAACCGGAAGATGTTCTTTTTTGCTATCAGTACTCGTAGTTGATGATTTTGAAAGGATAGCTTTTTCATCATCAGCAGATGGTAAAACTTTTTCTATTTCCGCAGCCTCTTCTACCGGGGCAAAATCAAATGTTATTTGCGATAATACTTTTCCCATTCATTGTAAAGATACAACCCCTTTATTAGCTATAAGCAATGATACAATAGTGTGGAAAAAAAGAATAACAATTTAAAAATCAATTCTTTTGAAAATTTTTCTAGCGATTAAAAGCTATAGTTTAATCCAGACTTTGATTAGATGCGGCAGCTTTTTTCAACAATAAATCAAATTGTTCCGGCGTAAGATCATTAAAGAAAAAGTAGATGGGATTTATTTTTTGATCATATTTGTGTACCTCATAATGGCAATGTGGCCCAGTTGATTTACCGGTGCTACCCACCCATCCAATTACTTCCCCCCTTTTAATTGTTTGTCCGTTGCTAACTTTCACTCTTACCATATGTCCATATAAAGTTTCATATCCATATCCGTGCTTAATGATCACATGGTTACCATAGCCATTACCGGTATTTCCGGAAGTAGTAATGGTACCGTCCGCTGTTGCATATATGGGTGTGCCTTGGGGTGCCGAAAAGTCCAGACCTGCATGAAATTTGGTTGTTTTATAAACCGGATCGATACGATAACCATAACCAGAAGCTACTCTGTTAAGATCTTTATTACTTACTGGCTGAATAGCTGGAGTATGTGCCAAAAGTTTTTCTTTGTCTTTAACTAAATCATCTACCTCTTTATACGATTTTTTTTGAGCCGCAATCCGGCTATTCAGGTTATTTAATGTATTAGCGATTGAACTTACAAGTTGATGGTCTTTTATTCGTTCTACTTTAGCTACTTCTAATTTTTCTTCCAATTCCTTTGCTCTTGCGCTGTCTGGAACCGGATTGGCTTCAAAAATGGCTCTGTACACATCATTGTCTCTTTTCTCCAACTCTTTCATTTGTTTTTCAATAGACTGCAATTCTTCTTCCATTGCTTTATAATTCTCTTTCATTGCACTGTTTTGCTGTGCCAGAATTCTTTCCCTGGGCGACCCAACAAATCGAAATGCTACATATGAAATAAGTACTGCCGTAACAAATGCTGCTGCCAGAAATCCAAAAATCCGCAACAATTTAATCCGTAGCGGTGTTTCCAGCTTCTCGTATCGAAGCGTATTGGTATTATAATAGTATTTTATTTTCTTCATTGAGGTAAGCCTAAACCAATTCTGATAAATTGCAAGCCAAATAATTTACCTTTGCTCCCTTTGCAGGGCAGACAAATATAACCTGTAAAACCGCAAAAATCAACCCATTTTGATTGGTTATCAGACCAAAAATGACAAAAATACTTATGTTACGAGCTTTTGTACTACTATCATCGTCCCTTGCGTCGCACACTTCGACTGTATTATCAAAGATCGACAACAGCAAATTAGTACGATTGACTATTGACAATTCACAATTCAATACTAACTTTTTACTACTCTCTTTATGATGACCAGCACAGAAATACGTCAGGCTTTTATGGATTTTTTTTATTCCAAAGGCCATACTATAGTTCCTTCAGCACCTATTGTTGTAAAAGATGATCCTACTTTGATGTTTACCAATGCAGGTATGAATCAATTCAAAGACTATTTTTTAGGAAATAAATTACCTCCGTATGGTCGTATTGCTGATACTCAAAAATGTTTACGTGTAAGCGGTAAGCACAATGATCTGGAAGAAGTAGGAGTGGATACTTATCATCATACAATGTTTGAAATGTTGGGGAACTGGAGTTTTGGTGATTATTTTAAAAACGAGGCCATTGCCTGGAGCTGGGAATTATTAACTGACGTTTATAACATACCAAAAGACAGATTATATGCCACTGTTTTTGAGGGTGATCAAAAAGAAAATATTCCGTCATCAACTATAGCGTTAAAAAAATGGAAAGAGTTTTTATCCGATGATCATATTGTTTTTGGAAACAAGAAAGATAATTTTTGGGAAATGGGGGATACAGGTCCATGTGGTCCTTGCAGTGAGATACATGTAGATTGCAGATCGGATGAAGAAAGAAAGCAAAAACCAGGTCATTTGCTGGTTAACAAGGATCATCCACAGGTAATTGAAATATGGAATAATGTCTTTATTCAATATAACAGGAAAAAAGACGGAAGCCTTGAACCATTATCATCTACACATGTCGATACAGGGATGGGTTTGGAAAGGTTGGTAAGAGTATTGCAAGGAAAACAAAGCAATTACGATACAGATTTATTTACTGGAACCATTGAAGCGGCAGAGAAAATTACGAAACATAAATATGATAGCAGCGATAGCAAAGAAGCAATTGCTTTTCGGGTAATTGCGGATCATATCCGAGCAATTAGTTTCACGATAGCTGATGGTCAGCTCCCATCTAATACGGGTGCAGGTTATGTTATACGACGTATTTTACGCCGCGCCGTAAGGTATTATTATTCTTATCTTGATTATAAACAGCCATTATTGAATCAGTTAGTGCCTGTTCTTGCAAAGCAATTTGAAAACGTTTTCCCTGAATTGCAAAAGCAACTTGATTTTGTTACCAAAGTAATTAAAGAAGAAGAAGATTCTTTTTTGAGAACGTTGGATAAAGGATTAAAACGAATTGATGATATTATTGGAAATGCAACTAACAATAGTATTACGGGAAAAGATGCTTTTGAATTATATGATACTTTTGGATTCCCGCTCGATTTAACGAAATTAATTGCTTCAGAAAATAATTTAATGGTCGATGAAAAAGGTTTTGAGGCAGAGATGCAACAACAAAAAGATCGTAGCCGTGCTGCTACTACTGTTGATGCGGAAGATTGGACCGTTTTAAAAGAAGGTACGAACAAGTTTGTAGGATATGACGCATTGGAAGCGAATGCATCTGTACTAAAATATAGAAAAGTAAAAGCCAAAGGCAAATCGTTATTTCAGATCGTACTTGATACAACACCTTTCTATGCAGAAAGTGGCGGACAAGTTGGCGATAGAGGACAATTATTAATTAATAAGCAAGAAATAATAATAACTGATACTAAAAAGGATAATGATCTTATAATTCATTTTGCTGAAGATATTCCGGATGACCTCTTAGGCGAAGTGATTGCAAAAGTGGATCCATCAAAAAGAAAGAATACAGCATTGCATCACTCTGCTACTCACTTATTACATGCAGCTTTAAGAAATGTTTTAGGAACTCATGTGGCTCAAAAAGGTTCGTTGGTTAATGAAGAACACCTTCGGTTCGATTTTTCGCATTTTGCCAAAGTAACTGATGAGGAAATTGCAAAAGTAGAAGCACTTGTTAATGAAAAAATAAGGGCAAATATTCCGGTAGTAATAAAGTCTATGTCTAAAGATGAAGCAACTAAAATAGGAGCAATGGCTTTGTTTGGAGAAAAATATGGCGATGTGGTAAGAGTTGTCATTATCGATCCAAGCTATTCAGTAGAGCTTTGTGGTGGTACACATGTAGGTGCAACTGGCGAATTAGGGTTATTTAAATTAACCAATGAGTCTGCAGTTGCTGCTGGGGTAAGAAGAGTAGAAGCTGTTTGTGGAAAGCGGGCAGAGGATTATGTAAATGGGCAATTCAGTGTATTAGAATTGTTGAAAGAAGCATTAAAAAATCCAAAGGATATTCAGAAAGCCGTAGAAGGGTTACAAACTGAAAATGCAGATTTGAAAAAGCATCTTGAATCAATGGAAGCCCGCCAACTTGTTGGCATACGCAATGATTTAATGCAAAAAGATGAGATAATAAATGGAGTTAATTTCGTTGGAGATATTGTTGAGGTTAGTAATCCTGATGCTTTAAAAAAACTATGTTTCGATCTGAAAAATCATTTACGGGATCATGTCGCAGTTCTATGTGTAAACATAAATGGAAAGCCCTTCGTCGCTGTTGGTATTTCTGAAACAGTTACTGTTGCAAAAAGCCTGGATGCAAATAAAATAATAAAAGAACAGATTGCTCCACTTATAAAAGGTGGCGGCGGCGGCCAAAAAACATTGGCAACTGCAGGCGGACAAGATATTAGCCAATTAGAAAAAGTAATTGAAGTTGTGAAAGGATTATTATAAAGGTTTAGATATCTTATTGGGCATTATCTTCTTTGAAAGGATAGCCTTCTTCCTGCATTGCTTTTTTATCCTTTCTATATACTTTGATAGTATATATTAATATGCTAATACAGAGAATTGTAACAAGGCCAAATGCAACGAAATTCATGATTTTTAAAAGTTAAATAATTAGCATTAAAAATCGGGGTTTCTGATTTTTAATGCAATACCCTTTTCCTATTAGTAAAAATACTTGAAACTAAAGCCATGAATATAATAATTCATACAGAAAGACTCATTCTTAGAAAATTTACAGAGAAAGATGCTCAGTTAATATTTGACTTAAATAAAGACGCTGATGTGATAAAGTATACAATGGATCCTATTAGCGATATTGAACTGGCGAAAAAGGTACTGGTGGAAGTTATATTACCTCAATATGCATTATACAATCATGGTCGTTGGGCTGTTCATTTAAAAAGTGATTTGTCATTTATTGGTTGGTGTGGATTAAAAGCAAGACCAGAACGAAATGAAATTGATCTTGGCTATAGGTTTGTAAAAAATGCATGGGGAAATGGTTATGCTACTGAAGCAGCTTTTGCAAGTCTTAATTATGGATTTAAAGAATTGAATCTATCACGAATAATTGGCAGGGCGATGCCTGAAAATATTGCTTCAATAAAAGTTTTAGAAAAATGTGGGATGCATTATATCTGCGACGAAATAGTTGATAATCACCCAGCTAGGACTTTTGAAGCTATTAATCCAAAGAATTACAAATAGTCAGGTTATTGGAAGCTTATGTATTTAACATTTCCGAAACATTTCGTATTTCAAAAAATGTCATTATATTTGTCTACGAAACTTGACGTAGATAAAATTAAATTAGAAGAATATGCTAAAGACAATCTCAAAAATCAATATGCTCGTTGTAGTAATTGGATTACTAATACCAGCTATGTTGGTAGCTCAAAAAGAAGATAAGAAGAAAGAAAAAAATGAAGTTCGACAGATCATTGTAACCAGCAAAGATGATGGAGGAGAGAAAATGGTAATAGAGGTAGTAGGTGATAAAGTTACTATCAATGGAAAACCAGTCGATGATTACAAAGATGGCGATGTAAAAGTAAAAGTGAATAAATTAAAGGACATCGAGTCTTTATATTTTAAAGGAATGCCAGGTACAGGTGTTTTTGAATTTGATACAAAAGGAAGTAATAGTGCAAGAGGAATGCGCCTTTTTAGTGAAGATGAGAATAGAGCTATGCTTGGCGTTACAACAAATAAGACAGAAAAAGGAGTTGAGATCCAGAGTGTAACAAAAGAAAGCGCAGCAGAAAAGGCTGGTTTGAAAGAAAATGATATCATCATCAAAATAAATGACACTAAAATAGAAGAGCCGGATGATCTTTCTGCAGCCATAAAAAAAATGAAGCCAGGTGATAAAGTCACTGTTACGTATATAAGGGATAAGAAGGAGCAAATGGCTAAAGCCGAATTAACCAAATGGCAAGGTGTAAATATGTGGTCAGTTGGAGAAGGCAAAAATTACAATTTTAATTTCGACAATTTGAATATGGATAAAATAATGCCTGATATGAATAGAGTGAGAGGCTTACGTTCAGATGCGCTAGGTCAATACATGATTTGGTCAGGTGGAAATCCAAAACTAGGACTATCAGTTCAGGATACGGATGATGGTAAAGGAGTAAACGTAATTGAAGTTGAAGAAGAAAGTAATGCTGCAAAAGCAGGTATAAAGGAAAAGGATGTGATTAATGAAGTAGATGGTAAAGCCGTCAATAGTACTGATGATATAGTAAAAATCATTAAAGAAAGCAAGAATAAGAATTCTGTAATAGTAAAATTGAATAGAGGAGGTAAAACAATGAGTATAGATGTAAAAATCCCAAAAAAATTAAAGAAAGCTGATTTATAACAAAATTCATTAAATAATTAAACCGGATTTAGTACTAAATCCGGTTTTTTGTTTTTGAAAACTATCGCTGTCGTTAAAGCTTTGAAACGTATTTTTGCAACCTTGTAAATATGGCAGACTTTGATGCATATGAAATTGTAGTGGGTTTGGAAGTACATGCCCAGTTAATGACGCAAAGTAAATTGTTTTGTGGTGATAGTATTGCCTACGGTGCAGCACCAAATACTCATGTAAGCCCAATAACTCTTGGACATCCAGGTACGCTGCCAAAAATGAATCGTAAAGCAATTGAGTATGCTATAAAAATGGGTTTAGCCTGTAATTGTCAGATTGAGCAGCACAATTATTTCGCCCGTAAAAATTACTTCTACCCTGATCTTCCAAAAGGCTACCAGGTTTCTCAACATACAACTCCCATTTGTAAAACAGGTTTTGTAACTATTAAAGTTGGAGATACTAAAAAAAATATCCGACTCAACAGAATCCATTTGGAAGAAGATGCAGGAAAAAGCATTCATGATATCGATAAAGAGAATACTTGTATAGATTATAACAGAGCTGGCACACCCTTGATTGAAATTGTTACCGAACCTGATTTAAGAAGTAGCGATGAAGCTTTTGCTTTTGTAAGTGAAATACGAAAACTTGTTCGCTATCTTGAAGTGTGTGATGGTAATATGGAAGAAGGAAGCCTGCGATGTGATGCAAATATTTCAGTTAGGCTAAAAGAAGAAAAAAAGCTCGGAACCAGGGTAGAAGTAAAAAACCTTAATTCAATTCGAAATGTAAAAAGAGCTATTGATGTTGAGGCAAAACGATTGATAGAAATAGTAGAAAGTGGCGGAACCATACAACAACAAACAAGAAGTTTTGATGCCGGTAGCGGAACTACCCAAGCCATAAGAGATAAAGAAGATGCTGATGACTATCGTTATTTTCCAGAACCCGATCTTACACCTTTTCATTTGCAGGATGAATTCATAGAGAAAATACAACGAAGTATTCCTGCCTTACCGGAGGAGAGGATAAAAAAATATATAACCGTTTATCAATTATCAGCATATGATGCTGCTGTATTAACGGAAGAGAGAATTATTTCAGATTATTTTGAACAATTAATACAACACACGGCAAATTATAAAGCTGCTGCTAATTGGATGCTGGGTCCAATCAAAACCTGGCTTAATGAGAATGAGAAAGAAATCAATGGATTCCCTTTGCAACCACAGCAAATCGTTTCTTTGATTTCGTTGATTGATGAAGGGAAAATTAGTTTCTCAGTTGCCGCTACCCGTATATTCCCATTAATGATATCCTTTCCTGAAAAAAGCGCTTTGTCTATAGTTATTGAAGAGAACTTATTACAGGAATCTGATGTGTCGGCAATCGGACCAATAATTGATGAGGTACTAATTAAATTTGCAGATAAAGTAACAGCCTATAAAAATGGTAAAAAGGGATTGCTGGCATTGTTTGTTGGGGAAGTAATGAAGCGAACAAAAGGTAAAGCCGATCCAAAAGTTACCAACAAAATACTTTTAGAAAAATTAAAATCATAATTAATGAATATTAAAAAATATACGGCTATTGTAGTTGTAATGGCATTGATGGTTTCCTGTACTTCAAAATCAGGAAGTAAAAAAGGACTTGAAGTAAAAGGAACAATTTCCAATAGTCCGGCGAATATGGTTTATCTGGAAGAAATTCCAATGGCTACAATGCAGCCTTCAATAGTAGATTCGGCTACTGTAGGAAGTGATGGCAAATATGTTTTAAATGCTGCTTTGGAAGAAGCAAGGGTATACAACATCAGAATGAAAGATGCAACATATCCATTAGCATCTGTTATAAATGATGTGGCAAAAATTACGTTGAATGCTACTTATAGCAAAGAGAATAAAGATTTTCCGGATAGTTTTGAGATAAAAGGATCGACTGTAAGCCAGGAGATGAAGGATTTTATGTTGGGTTTTAATAATAAGCTGCAAGAAATTTTTACAATTAGCCGAAAAGGCGATAGCTTACAAAAAGCAGGTGCAAGTGATAGTGTGTTGATGGGACTGCAAAATGATATTATGCAAATCGGTGCTGGTGTAAAAACAGATTTAATGACAACTATCAGCAAATCTACTAACCCTGCATTATCTATGTTGGAGCTTGGTTACTATCAAAGTACTGCAAGCAATCCGGGATTTAATTTAGAACCTATTACTAAAGATGAAGTAAAGAAAATAGTTGATGATTTGTCTAACAAGTTTTCAAATCATCAAGGTCTGGCTGCTATCAAAAAGACATTGAAAGGAGATGAAGGTAATATGGCGCCTGAATTCAGTTTACCAGATACAAAAGGAAATGAAGTAAAACTTAGTTCTTTCAGAGGGAAATATGTATTAGTAGATTTTTGGGCAAGTTGGTGTGGCCCTTGTCGCCAGGAAAATCCTAATGTAGTGGCTGCTTATAATAAGTTTAAAGATAAAAACTTTACTATCCTTGGTGTGTCATTAGATCGTCCAGGACAAAAAGACAAATGGTTAAAAGCAATTATGGATGATAAACTTACCTGGACACATGTAAGTGATTTACTGTTTTGGGATAGCCCGGTAGTTCCTTTATACAAGATTGAAGGAATTCCATACAATGTACTGGTAGATCCTTCTGGTAAGATTGTAGCAGAGAACTTAAGAGGGCCAGCTTTAGAAGAGAAATTAGCTGCAATTTTAAACTAGTTTAACATTATTTAATGTCAACGCCGGGTTTCTATTTTGAGGCCTGGCTTTTTTTATTCAATAAATTTTACTCAGTAGTTGTATTTGAAAGCTCAATCATTTTATTGATAGAATTTATATTGTCAAAATTTACATCCACCCTTAAGGCCTTTAGGCCAGATACGCCTTGTAGTTCTTCCAGTTCATGTCTTTCAATACCCGATTTAATTAATTTTTTACTTTGTAAAAATTCTATGTAGGATGTATATTCTTCTGCATCTTTAGTTTGCGAATAAACAATGGCAATTTTTCCTGGTTGTGTCAACCGTTCATTGGTTTCCTTTATTCTTACTTTGTCAATTCTTTTTTTCACAATCTCATAACGAATATTGTAAGCGCCGTCAACGTCAAATTTTCTTTCTTCTGTTCTGAAAAGGATTGCTAAAGGCTGGCTGTGACACAATAATAATTGAGTGGTTCTTAATTTGTGCGTTAAATCTGCTTCGAGTGAATGTGTGAGTCTTGCAGCTTTAGCTAATAAAGCCAATTGCCACATCCTCAGATTTCGCAAGTAAATTTCGTCAAATTTTTTACGAGGTGAAATTGACTGCCCCATATAAATATTAAATTCAACACCATCGGTAACAAATCGTTCAAAATAATGTGGATATACTTTTTGAGCAGCTACTTGTTCTTTATCTATGTAGTGGGAAAGTGTTTGATTGATCTTTGTTATACTTTGCTCATATTGTTTACGATGGTGATACCGCATACCAGTAGCAGGATCAAGAGAAGTGAAATATTCGTCAAACTCATATTTTAATGATGGCTCTGATTTATGAAGATGTTTAAAAGCCGAAGCAACTTGACCAGTTAGAAAATCATGAATCATTATTTCTTCTTCTGATTGCAATACATCGGAAGCTGCAATTAAATATTTTTCGATTTTGAATTCAATCTCCTGCAATAAAGGGAAAGATATCTCTGACTGTGCCTTTTTTATTGTTCGCTGTGCTAATTCCAGTTGTTCTACAATATCAGCTTTAATAGATTTTGATCGTTCTGTAGAAGAATTTCGGATGTCTATAGCACTATACAATGGATGCACATCATCAAAAGCAATTCTTTCTATATGAGCATCTTCTTTTTTATGAAGATTAATAATATAGTTTAATGATGTTTCAGTAAACTTCCATTCTACGGATGGTTGAACAGCTGTAAACTTTTTCTTGATTATACTGTCTACATGAGAATTTAATTGTTCTAGACTTTTATCTAATCCCAGCGTAAAAAGAGGAATTGCGTTTTCAATTTTGCTGATATGTTGAGGCTTTAATCTTCCAGGTTCTTTAGCAATGATTTCTAACATGCCTATTAACTCTCCTTGTTGTTTTAATGGGCAAATAATTATGCTTTTGGCATCTGATCGATGATAATATTTCAAACATTGAATTTGTGTTAGTTGTTTACTGGTAATATTGTCAATTAAAATGGGTTGGTCATTTTCTCTGAAAAGTAATTTACAGTAATCACTTATTTCATCTTTATCATCTGTGGCTTCTAATTTATTAAAAAGTATACTGTTTGTATTATGAATTTCTGAGTATATATAATGGTCATTAATCTTGAAGAAAGGGGTAACACCTATCATTACATCTTTAAGTCCTATTAAAGTTTGAATATACTCCTCCAGATCTTCATACACATTTTCATCTGAAAGTGAATTATTCAATAATCTGTTTTTCATTCTGGTTATTACTTCTTGCTCTGTCATATCGTTAATACGAATGACTGCAACTCCTTCAAAGACAAATTTATCAAGTGGAATTAATTCAGCTAATTCAGCAACTGTTAATATTCGATTACTATGAGTATCTAAAATAGTTGCTGGCATTTCAGGTAAATCGTTAACTGGTAGTACATCAATAAAACGTCCATCTAGCCTAAACTCCATATATTTTAGTAAACCAGTTTCAGCATCATGTACTGGATAAACAAAGCGGTTTGTTACTGGGCTGTTATATCCAAGATATTTTTTTAAGATCAACCCGAATGCAAAATGAAGTCTTTCCTGCATAATTTCTTCTGTTTCAGGACTCTCAGGAATTTTTACTTCATTTGTTTGCGGGTTTATTAATAATTCTTTGAATTTAGGAGAAACATAGACTGGAGTATTACTAAATGGAATTAAAACGCCATACATGAAGTTAGATGTAGTAGGAGGAAAAACTGCGGATAATAATTCCTCGATTAGTTCATTATGGTGTTTTAAAGCTGACAGGTCGATTGCAGCTTCTAATAATTCAGGATGAGATTCAAATTGTTCAACTACCTGGCCGTATAACTTCTTCATCCCTGGATTCCCTTCTGCAATATTTTTCTTTAATGCCATCACTAATGGCTTAAAGCAAAGGCGACTATTGAAAGTGTTATGATTAATATTGGCAGACCTGTTTTGCATAAAATAAACTTTGTTAGCTTTTTGGTCTATAAAAATAACAAATTGCCACGTCTTATCCCTAAAGAGTGATTATAGTATAATAAACAAAAGACATCCTGTTGTAAGCAGGATGTCTAAAATCAATGAAACACGTTATCTTTTTTGTCTACCTAGCGTAACGCCTATTTTTAATTGAATAGTAAAATAAGTATCATTATTCTTTGGGTTACCTCGTTTATCTCCGATTTTAGTGCCATCGTTAGGATTAATTTCTGCTTTTCTGTTAAATAATTGCTCTGCAATTGGCACCAGATTTACCGGTAGATAGTTAGGAAATAATGCAGGATCTATATATGAAGTGCTTACATCATCAAGATAATCTGTTGTTAGAAAGCGATGAACTAGTTCAAGCCTGGTACTGATAAGTGAATTTATTTCATACCTTAAACCCAAGCCTGCAGCTATATTAAATTGTGTCAGCTGATATTGTTCTCTATCCTTGTATTCTCTGAAACCCTGACCTTCCAAACTTAAAGGCTGAAGAGAATACCATTGACCTTTTAATTCTGCTTTTGGATCAAAAGAATAACGTCCAACCCCTGCAATAATATAAGGCGAAAATGGAAGAGGGGCATTTTCGAAATCAAATAATGTGATAGGATGAAATTCCACACCAAGTTGTATTTCACTTATCTTACTTTTAAAACTTAAGTTCCTTTCGTAACGTCCAAAAGTAGAACTTGCTACATTTTTAAGTATACTGTCATATCCTACAACTTCTCCAAAAGTACCTTCAAGGCGTACGCCAATTAAGCCTTTGTACATTCCCATTACATAAAAGCCATAACTTGGTCGAGCTGTTTTCCAACGAAGATCTTTTATAAAGTTTTTTCCTTTTCCTTTTTTTCCTCCAAGATCAGTTAAAGCATTCATTATGCCAATCGTAGGGCCTCCTTCTACTACTATCTCGTTTTCGTAATATTTATCATTATAAAAATAATACTGTGCATGCAGGGATTTTGTAAATAAGGCAAAGAAAATAAATGCAAACAGTAATAGTTTTCTCATCCTCAATCATTTTACTTTTAAGATTAAAATAACGGCCTTTCCAGCAGGATTGGAGTGAAGGGTTGTCAAAGGGTTGGGAATCTGAAAATTAGGAATTTATTTTCTAGAATAAAATTAGTTTATCTTTTTTTTAAGTTGAAGTATCTGCATTTACCTTGTAAACCACATTGTTCACATTTAGGAGTTCTTGCCAGACAAACATATCGACCGTGTAAAATAAGCCAATGATGAGCTTTGTGAACAAGTATCTCAGGAATATTTTTTATCAATTCTTTTTCTACTGCAAGTGGAGTAGATGCAGATTGTGGTACAAGCCCTAATCTTTTACTTACCCTGAACACATGCGTATCAACAGCCATATTAGGCTGTTGATCTATAACAGAAGTAACTACGTTTGCAGTTTTTCTTCCTACGCCTGGCAATTGTATAAGCTCATCCACTGTCATAGGAATTTTTCCATTAAATTCTTTAACCACTTTTGTGGCCATACCAATCAGGTGTTTTGTTTTATTGTTTGGGTATGAAATACTTTTTATAAATGGAAAAAGCTCATCAAAGTTTGTTTTACTTAATGAATGAACGGTTGGAAATTTTTTATAAATAGCAGGTGTAGTCATGTTTACTCTTTTGTCTGTACATTGTGCAGAAAGAATAACTGCTACTAATAATTGATAGGGGTCATCAAAAGATAGCTCTGTCTCTGCTACCGGCATGTTTTTTTCAAAATAATCTATTACAAAATCGTATCGTTCTTTGCGGGTCATATTGCAAAGTAAAAAAGGAAAGACGAATTAGAAGTAAAGTATTATTATTTAAAATCTTTTGGATATAAATAAAAAGCATTCTGAAAACTCAGAATGCTTAAATTTTTTAATTCGAAATGTCTAGCTATACAGCTTCTGCTTGTTCCCTGGCATGATTAATTACATCCAATACCACCTCAGTACGAGGCGATTGAGTAATTTTATCAAGTCTTTGCATAGAAGCAACTAGTACTTGCAACTTTTCACGAAGTGTCCAATCTCTTTGCAGGGCATTGGAGATAGCTTCAGTTTTTTCAGTTGAAGTTTCTTTGTACAAATACAATAAAAGGTCTTCAGGTGTAAAATTGGTCATTAGCAACCGGTTAATTTGTCCAGAAATAAGATGTTGTGTCCTGTATTGGTTATAAAAGTGTCCGGGATATTAACGAGGGTAGGATTGCCTTATTGTGTATGTGCTGCTAATTCTTTGCTTTATCGTAGTTTTCCGGTATTAAGAATATCTCTTCATTGTCTCTTTTCATCAGATATTTTTCTCTGGCATATTTTTCCAAAGTAGCTGGGTTTGTCTTAAGTGCCTCTAATTCTTTACGTTCTGCTGCGATTTCTTTTGTAAAGTGCTGTTTGCTTTGTTCTAATTGATGTAATTCTTTCCGGCGATCTAATTGAGTAAAAAAATCATTTTTATCTAAAAAAAGCACCACAATTCCAAAAACTGTTAATGAAATAAAGTACTTGTTTTTGAGAAAAGTAGGAATGTAGGTCAGTAATTTCATAATTATTGGAATTCTAATTTTAGAAATCTGAGGTAAGTAGTCATCTGTCAGACTTCTTACCTCAGACCTCAGTTACTATTTCCCAAATTTAATCTTTCCTTTTGGATAATATGCCGAGCTGCCTAATAATTCTTCGATACGAATAAGCTGATTATATTTTGCCATACGATCTGAACGGCTTGCCGATCCAGTTTTTATCTGTCCACAATTTAATGCAACGGCCAAATCAGCAATTGTATTGTCCTCTGTTTCCCCACTACGATGACTCATAATTGTGTTATAACCGCTATGCTGCGCTAAAGTAACTGCATTAATGGTTTCAGTTATAGTTCCTATTTGGTTAACTTTTACTAATAGTGCATTAGCAATATTTTTATCAATTCCCTGTTGCAATCTAGTAACATTGGTTACAAACAAATCATCACCTACTAGTTGGCACTTATCTCCAACCGATTCAGTTAACATTTTCCAACCATTCCAATCGTCTTCAGCCATGCCATCCTCAATAGAAGCAATCGGATATTGCTTAACCCAGCTAGCCCAGTATTTAACTAATTGTTCACTGGTCATTTCTTTTCCACTGCTCTTATGGAAAACATATTTTTTCTTTTTGCTATCCCATAATTCACTATTCGCAGCATCCATAGCAATTACAATTTGTGATCCTGTTTTGTAACCAGCAGCTTGAATAGCCGTTAATACAGTTTCAATTGCTTCTTCATTACTTTGGATATTAGGTGCAAAACCTCCTTCATCTCCAACATTAGTGCTGAATCCTTTTTTCTTTAATACAGTTTTCAATGCATGAAATATTTCTACACCCCAGCGTAAGCCTTCACTAAAACTTGGCGCTCCTACTGGCATTACCATAAATTCCTGAAAATCAATTTTATTATCGGCATGAGCACCACCATTAAGAATATTCATCATTGGAACAGGCAATGTTTTTGCATTTGTTCCACCGATATATCTAAATAGTGGAAGTGAAGCTTCTTCAGCGGCAGCTTTAGCTACAGCCATACTGATAGCAAGAATAGCATTAGCTCCGAGTTTAGATTTATTTGGAGTGCCGTCTAGCTGAATCATCAATTCATCAATACCGGTTTGATCAGCAACATCATTCCCCAATAATATAGGTGCGATGATGTCATTTACATTTTTAACTGCTTTTAATACACCTTTACCTAAATATTTTTTCTTGTCATTGTCTCTTAACTCTGCAGCTTCGTGAATGCCAGTACTGGCTCCACTCGGAACAGCAGCACGACCCATTGCACCTTCATCTGTTAGCACATCTACTTCAATTGTAGGATTACCTCTTGAATCTAAAATTTGTCTGGCAAATACTTCTGAAATGTAACTCATAGTGTTTTAATAAAATTTAAGATGAAAAAATCTTTCATTACAGGCAATCGATTTTGCAAAGAAACAGGTTTTTTGTTAATGGCCGCTTAAACCAGATTATGGTATTTGAAAAAGAACGTATTAGTCGTTGATTTGATATCAAATTCAATTACTTGATTTCAAGTATTTTTTAATAAATTTGATGTCCTTTCATCGATTTATGAGGTTTAAAAATTTTAAAAAATATCTGCTTTCTTATATCGTAATTTTTGCAATTAATACTGTAAACGCACAAGTTGGATTATGTCCATCCAATCTGGATTTTGAGATGGGAGATTTTACGAATTGGCAATGTCAGGCTGGCACTGTAGATCCCATTGGCAGGCTTATACTTTCACCAACAGCTCCAATTCCTGGTAGGCATAGCATTATTACCGCTGCTACTGCTGGTAATGATGTTTGGGGTCGCTTTCCTGAAATTTGCCCCAATGGAAGTGGATTTAGCGTAAAGCTTGGCAACAGCGGAGGAGGGCATGAGGCGGAAGGGATGTCTTATACGTACACAATTCCTTCTACGTTAACAAATTTTTCAATGCTCTTTCATTATGCAGTTGTACTTCAAGACCCTAGTCATCAGGCTTTTGAGCAACCAAGATTCAGGGCTAGAATTACAGATGTATCAACTGGATTGCCGATTCCCTGCGTAGATTTTGACTTTATTGCTTCAGCCTCCCTTCCTGGATTTTTGCCTTCTCCCTTAGGGCAAAATGTTTTTTATAAAAACTGGACACCGATAACGATTAATTTAACCGCTTTTATAGGAAGAACAATAAAACTTGAATTTATCACGAATGATTGTGTTTACCAGCAACATTTTGGGTATGCTTATGTGGATGTAAACACAAATTGTAATGGCGCAATAACAGGTAATTATATTTGTCCGGGTGAATCTTCAATAACTCTTTCAGCTCCGTTTGGTTTTCAAAGTTATAAATGGTATTCTGATAATACATTTACAACAATACTCTCCAATACACAGACTTTAAATTTGACCCCAGCCCCATCAGTTGGTTCAGTATTTCCCGTTATTGTAGAACCTTATACAGGATTTGGATGCAGAGATACTTTGTATGCAACAGTTTCCGTAGCACCGGCTCCAACAGCAAATGCAGGACCTGATATAGATATTTGTCGTGCTCAGCAGATTCAAATTGGCAGTACTCCTAATTCAATTTATTCTTATGCCTGGACACCTGCAGCACAAGTATCAAATCCATTTTCTTCAAACCCTTTAGCCTGGGTACTTACGACTAATCCAGAGGAGTTTATTGTAAAAACAACAGATATCCTAACCGGATGTGTGGCATATGACACAACTTATATTACGCCAAAGTTTGTAGATACTGCAATTCGCTTAAGCGGAAAAGATACTTATTGTGCTGGCGATCCTTTGGCTGGCTCTTTATCAGTAAATAATATTCTTTCATCAGTACAGTGGTATAATGGAAATACTCCAATACCCGGAGCTACCAACTTTATCTATCAACCAACAGTATCTGGTAACTACTGGGCTCAAGTACAACAAAACGGTTGTACAGATACAACAGTTTCTTTTCCATTTATTGTAAATCCTAAACCTATATCCTTTGCGGGACCAGATGCTAGTATATGTACTAACAATGAAACTATACAACTTGGAACTTCATCTAACCCGGCATATAATTATTCCTGGTCTCCTGCAACTCAAGTGAGTGATGCTTCTATCAGCAATCCGAATGCATGGACAATAGGTTCTACAACTACAGAATTTATTGTAGAAACAAGTGATGCAATAACAGGTTGTATTTCTTATGATACTACTTATATATCAGGAAGGGTAGTTGATACTTCTCTTTTACGAATTGGCAAAAACATATTTTGTAATAATGACCCTGATTGGGGAACATTAAATGTAAGTAATGCTCTTTCTTCAGTTCAATGGTATGATAATGTTACACCAATACCGGGGGCAACTGCTTTTAATTTTCGACCTTTAGTAACCGGAAATTATTGGGCTGAAGTTCAACAAAATGGCTGTACTGATTCTACACTTACAATACCTTTTAATATTAACGCAATACCACAAGTTTTATTTACGCCGAGTAGTGATACAGGTTGTGTAACCAATAATTCCTTTCTATTTACCAATAATTCTGTTGTAAGTGATGGTGCTGCTTTAAATCATTTGTGGAAATTTAGCGATGGAACAATACAGACAATTACAGATGCTGTAAAATCATTTAATAAAGCAGGCAATTATTCTGTAAAATTAATTACGACGACTGCTTTTGGTTGTGTTGACAGCTCTAGTAATTCAGTAATACATGTACTTCCTAATGGCAAGGCTAATTTTAATTGGGATTCTATTTGTATAAACCGTCCGGTTTCATTTTATAATTTAAGTAATGAAAACGGATCATCGCTTGTGCAATATAATTGGACATTTAATAACGGTGTGCCTTCATCAACTATTAAAAACCCTTTGCCAGTTATTTATCCATCTTCAGGTCAAACTGATGTGACATTATTAATCACCGCATTGGGCTGCGAGAATGATCCTGATTCTATTACAAAACGGGTGCAAATAAATGTACAAAAGCCAGGTATCACTTATAGAACAATTACAGTAGCTCAGGACTATTCTCAGTTTATTCATGTAAGAGATAGTGTCGGGAAAATTTATAATTGGCGGCCACAAACACAATTGAGCAGTTATAATACACAATACACTGAATTTAGAGCCGTTAATGATGTTCGGTATCTGATTGATATAACAGATAAGCATACCTGTGTTACAACTGACACAATGCAAATACTTGTATTGAAGAAGCCTGGATATTATCTCCCAACGGCCTTTACTCCAAATGGGGATGGTCTTAATGATAAAGCAATACCTTATTTAGTGGGCTTGAAATCATTGAAGAGCTTTTCTATTTTTAATCGATGGGGAGGATTAGTTTACTATACACAAACAGAGGGACAAGGATGGGATGGAAAATATAAAGGTGTTCCTCAAAGTCCCGGAGTTTTTGTATGGGTGCTGGAGTTTATAGATGATACAAATAAAACTGTAACTGAAAAAGGTACTATTGCAATTATTCGGTAATACTTCAGACTTTAACTCGACCCTCTGCGGTTAAGGGAAAATGAAGGGGTGAGTTGTGGTGCGGGAAATTAAATCAATGTTGACGATAAATACATTACTGGTGTTTGGAATTCTTATGCTTATTTCAAGTCACTGTTTAAAGACATATTGGATCCTGCTATGTATCAGGAAATCGATATAGCGATTGCTAAAGGATTTACTGCCGATGAATTGCAAAAGACAAAGGCTGGGTATGCAGAACAATCAAGAACTTCGCTTGGTAATAATGCAGGCATAGCATCAATACGTCATTCTTTCTTAATGAATAATAGAAATTTGATTGAGTTTTTTCAGTTTGATAAAAAATAAAAATCTAACTCTTGATCAGGTAAATACAGCTTTGATAAATCAAAGCTGGTAATGATATATGCTGGTGATTTTCAAAAAAAAACAGATAAACCAGTTGAGAAAAAAGGATTTTAGTTCGTTAAAGTTTTAAAAATGTTTTCAAGGCTTTGATTTTCGCTTTGTAATGAAACAATATTTAAGTTTTTATCAATAGAAAGTTGCAGAAGTTGTTTTTTTACCGATTCTGCATCAGCGCATTGAATGTTGAATATTGAACCTTGAATATTTATTGCTGACTCAACATTTTTTAGATTTGTAATCCATGAAGCTTCAATGGGCTCTTTAAATTCTACTTTTACGGATTGTTGCGATGCTGATAATTTTTGGAGATTACTTAGTTTGTCATCAGCTACCAATACCCCTTTATTTATTATTATTACCCGATCACAAATGGCTTCTACTTCTTGTAATATATGTGAAGAAAAGAGAACAGTTTTATGCTGACCTTGTTTCTTTATCACATCTCTAATTTCGATAATCTGATTGGGGTCAAGGCCAGAAGTAGGTTCATCTAATATTAAAACTTCGGGGTCATGAATCAAAGCAGCAGCTAATCCTACTCTTTGTTTGTATCCCTTTGATAATTGCCCAATTTTCTTTTTGGATTCAACAGACAGACCGGTAAGTTCTATTACATTTTCAATTTTCTTTTTTGCATCATATACTTTATGTACTGCTGATACAAACGCTAAATATTCTTTCACATACATATCATAATACAAGGCATTTAATTCAGGTAAGTAGCCAATTTTCTTTTTTGTTGCTAATGGATCTTCTGACACATTAATACCACAAACAAAGGCTTCGCCGCTGGTTTGCTGCAAGTAGCCTGTTATTATTTTCATAGTGGTCGATTTGCCTGCACCATTTGGTCCCAGGAATCCAACAATTTCCCCTCTTTCTATTTTAAAAGAAATGCCGTTTACAGCATTTTGCTCGCCATAGGTTTTAAGTAAATTTTTAATTTCAATTGACATATAGCAAACCTACACAAAAGTTTAATTGAAAAGCAAACCAAATAATCTTCTTAAATACATAGTTGTAATGACTAAAGATTAACCTAAACTATTTTGTTAGAATATACTTATTGATTTGCAGTATCTTTCTGTAATATAAAAGGCAGGAAAGCACTAATTTTAAATTGAACTTATGAAGATTATTAAATTTACCAAAGGTGATTTTTTTGGTGGCCTCACTGCTGGAATTGTAGCCTTGCCATTAGCATTAGCTTTTGGAGTACAGTCGGGCTTGGGTGCTGCCGCAGGTTTATATGGAGCCATTTTTCTTGGTTTTTTTGCAGCCATTTTTGGAGGAACTCCAACGCAAATAAGTGGACCAACAGGACCAATGACAGTTGTTTCGGCTGCAACAATTTCATTATTTCTTGCTGCTTCTACAGATGGAACTATTGAATCCGTAATGGGGGCTATTATTGCCAGCTTTCTCTTAGCAGGTTTATTACAGATATTAATGGGAGTTTTTAAAATTGGTTCTTTAATAAAATTTATTCCTTACCCTGTAATTTCAGGATTTATGAGTGGAATAGGAGTTATTATTATTTTACTTCAATTATTCCCCGCCATCGGATTGGCATCCCCTAAAACAACTATAGATGTTGTACAAGAAATAATACCAGCAGTAAGTAATATAAACACTTGGGCAATTATTTATGCTGTATTAACTATTTTAATTATTTACCTTTTCCCTAAACTTACAAAAGCAGTTCCGAGCACTCTTGTGGCATTGATTGCTATTACAATTCTCAGTGTAATACTTGATAAAGCAGTTCCTATTATAGGTGATATACCACAAGGATTGCCACCAATAAATCTGGGAGGAATATTAACGATTAAACCTTCATTTTATACGATGATTTTGGAAGCTGGTGTTACTTTAGCTGCATTAGGGGCAATAGATTCTTTATTAACATCAGTAGTGGCAGACAATGTAACTAAAACAAAACACAATAGTAATAAGGAATTGATCGGACAAGGAATTGGTAATTCTATCGCTGGTTTATTTGGCGGATTGCCTGGTGCTGGCGCTACTATGAGAACACTTGTTAATATCCGATCTGGGGGCAGAAACAGAATATCAGGTGTCATTCACGCATTAGTATTAATGATTGTATTATTTGGAGCCGGAAAATATGCAGCATTGATCCCTAAATCAGTATTAGCAGGAATACTAATAACAGTTGGTATTGGCATTCTCGATTACAAAGGGTTTAAACATATTAATAAAGTTCCAATAGCAGATGCTGTTATCATGATTATTGTTTTATTAGTAACTGTGTTTCTCGACTTATTAGTTGCCGTGGCATTAGGAATGGTACTTGCTGCATTCATATTTATGAAAAAAATGAGTGACATAGCAGAAGAAAAAACAACAGTTACAGATTGGATAGACTTAAAACTAGAAGAGGGGTGGAGTGATGAATTGATACCCGATAACATCGAAAAGAATATTGTAATAAAACATCTGGATGGGCCATTGTTTTTTGGTTTTGCGTCTGGATTTACTGATAGAGTAGCTAAAGTAAAAGATATTCGTTATGTTATTATACGAATGGAGAAAGTTCCATTTATTGATCAAACAGGTCTGTATGCATTAGAAGAAGCAATCTTATCATTAGAACAAAGAGATATTGAAGTATTGCTCACTGGTTTACAATTGCAACCTAAAGGCAGAATGGAGCGAATAAAAATTATCCCAGACCTGGTTAGAAAAGATAATATTTTTAAGACGTTTACTGATTGTATAAATTGGCTTAGTCACAAGCATTCCAGTTAACGTAAAGCCGGTTGAAACTAACCGGCTTTATATTTTATAGATTATCATACTCGTAAATTGGATCAATATGTGTATTGGCTTTCATTTCAAAAACAGGGTTAATAATTCCATCTTTTAATCCATAGACCCATCCATGAAGATCAGGACGGTTTTCGTTTTTCCATGCCCGTTGAATAATTGATGATTTTGCAAGATTCATTACCTGCTCCTGCACATTTAATTCTACTAATCGATCGATCCGTAGGTCTTCATCTTTTATAGCATCAAGTTCATTTCTATGAATACGATATATATCTTTAATATTACGAAGCCACATATTTAATACCTGATTGAAATCGTTGTTAGTTGTTGCTGCTTTTACACCACCACAGCCATAATGCCCGCATACAATCACATGTTTTATTTTTAAATGGTTGACAGCATAATCTAAAACACTTAATAGATTCACATCAGTATTAATCACCAAATTGGCAACATTTCGGTGAATAAAAATTTCTCCAGGTTGAGTTTGAGTAATCTCATTTGGCGGCACACGGCTATCACTACAGCCGATCCATAAGAACTCCGGTGTTTGAACATGAAGGAGGTTTTCAAAAAAATCAGGTTTATTGTTAATTTTATCTATCGCCCAGAATTTATTTTCTTTCAATAGTTTTTGATACGATTCCATATATAATAGATTAGTATAATCAAAAATAGAGTTAAATGTATTAATAACGAAGGTTGATTTATGGTTAATTAAAGCATATATTTAAATTGTTCATTAGTTATATTTGCACTTTATCGATATGGTTTTATTTATTTCAATTGTTTTTATTCTCGGATATGTGGCCATTACTTTGGAGCATTCAATAAAGCTCAATAAGGCTGCAACTGCCATGCTAACAGGCGTATTGTGTTGGGCTATTTATGCATTATTTTCAACAGACTCCCATCATGTAAATGAACACCTGACCGGCCATCTGGGTGATGTAGCTGGTATTTTGTTTTTTCTTTTAGGCGCAATGACAATTGTAGAATTGATTGATGCCCACGATGGATTTCAGATTATTATCGATAAAATTCAAACTACAAATAAGCGAAAACTAGTTTGGAGTATTGCTTTCATTACATTTTTTTTATCAGCAGCGCTTGATAATCTTACCACTACAATTGTAATGGTGTCAATGCTTCGCAAACTAGTTGAAGATAAAAGAGAAAGATGGATGTTTGCAGGTCTTATTATTATTGCGGCAAATGCAGGAGGTGCCTGGAGCCCGATAGGCGATGTTACAACAACTATGTTGTGGATTGGAGAACAGGTTACCACCTGGAACATAATGTTGAAAACAATAATTCCTAGCCTGGTTTGTATGATAGTGCCGACCTATTTTATTGCCAGATCTATGAAAGGTGAGTTAGTTAAGCCGAAAATTAAAACTGATGCAAGTGAAATTACAAGTACTCCATTTGAAAGGAATCTTGTTTTCTTCTTCGGCGTGGGGGTACTACTTTTTGTTCCTGTTTTTAAAACGATTACCCATTTGCCACCATTTATGGGGATATTATTTGGTTTGAGTGTTTTATGGATTCTTACAGAAATAATTCATAGTGAAAAGGATGAGGTTGAAAAAGGAGTTCTTTCAGTTAATCATGCATTGAGAAAGATTGATACGCCAAGTGTACTCTTTTTTTTAGGCATATTATTGAGTATAGCAGCATTGGAAGTAACAGGTATATTAACCAATGCGGCTCAATTTATGGATAGTACAGTTGGCAACATAAATATTATAACTATTCTTATCGGCTTCTTTTCTGCAATTGTTGATAATGTACCATTAGTTGCTGCGGCTCAAGGAATGTATAGCATGGATATTTATCCTACTGATCATTATTTCTGGGAGTTTTTGGCCTATTGTGCAGGTACTGGCGGTAGCTGTTTAATAATAGGTTCGGCAGCAGGTGTTGCAGCTATGGGGCTCGAAAAAATAGATTTTTTCTGGTATGTAAAAAAAATAAGTCTACTTGCTCTTGTAGGGTATTTAACTGGCGCCGCAGTATATTTATTACAGAAGCAGTTATTTTAATTCAACAAGCCTGCAGCCCATTGTAAATAATTATAGGTTTTGTAATAGTCTGCTTTTGTTTTAATTAGTTTTTGTAAAGCCTCCAGTGATTTATTTTCCCGGCTATTGACTAAAAAAAGCGAACTTTCTCCATTAAAGAATTTTAATTCTTCTCCACGTTGCAAAAACAAAAAATTCTGATAAGCTTTTTCCAAAAGAACTGATTGAGATAAGAGTGTTGATAGTTTATTGAAATACATTTTTACTTTGTTTTCTATTTCAACTATTTTTAAATCTCTCTTCAACGCTGTTTCCGTAATCTTTAAATCTGCCTTTCGAAACTCTCCCCTTCCTTTCGAAAGTCTTAGAGGAATACCAAAGCTGATTCCATATTGAAAATTATTTTCAAATAAGGCACCGGATTTAGCATTTAATATATTATAACCTTTTCCTAATTGATTGTATTTAAAATCTAATTTTGGTAATAGCTCTTGAAATTTTAACTTTTTATCAATGCCCATGGCTTTCAATAAAAATTCATATTGCTGTATATCTGGATGCGCCTTTCTTACCTGATTCATTATTTCTTCTAAAACAGGCAAAGGTTCTAAAGCAAAACTTTCTTTCAACCAATTGTTTTCAGGTATTATATTATCAGGTAGTGAATTAATTTCTACATCATCTTTCCATAAAAATGCGGATAATTCTATTTTGGCATTTTGAAGTAATAGCATTGCTTCATTCTGTAAATACTGAAAAGTTTGCAATTGTGAAATAGCTTCGATAGAATCTAATGCAGGTTTGTCACCAAAATTTACACTAGTTTTCACTAGCGCAATTCTTTTTTCATTTACCGTTACTACATTATTGATAATTGCTAATTGCTGATATTGGTAAGCCCAATCCCAATACGATTGTAATGCGTCTATAAGTAAATTATTTAACGTACTTCTTTTCTCCACTTCTGAAAGATTACGAAATACTTTCGCCGTTTGAAGCATTGCTCTTCTTTTATCAATGATCAGGTTTTTGGCTAATGGTACTACAAGCCCTGCATAGCTTGTTTTTCCAAGAGTTTCTTCGGCGTTTGTTCTGTTGCCTTTTAAATATTCAGCTCCCGCAACTACTTCTATTCCATACCAGGTAGGGATACGAAGCTCTGGCTGTACATAGTTGTAATACTCAGTACCATCAAACGTTTTTTGTGTGGTTGTGGCGGTAAGTAATGGGTCAAAGCCTCCTCTGGCAATTAAAATATCTGCTTTTGCTTTTTCAATATTTATGTCCGCTTGTTTGCTTACAGGATGGTATTTTAATATAATATCAATGAATTGGCTTTGTGTTAAAATTTCATTTGTTGTTTGACCATTTAGATTTATAGTTGCTATAAATAATGCAATGATGAAAGTTGAATATTTTAATGATTTCATTTTTTCTCCTTTTTATCAGTTTCGGGTTTATAATAATCAGGTGGAAAGCCATTAATATTTCGCCAGAGCTCATACCATACAGGAACGTCTTTTAATAAAGCCATTCCCTGTGCTCCAGAACCAACTCTTAGCTGTCTTGGCCATGGCTTTTTTGTTGGATCTTCTGCCACCAAAACTCTAAACATACCATTTGGTCCAACAGAGTTTTCTATTGCAAACACTTTTCCGCTGAAAGTGCCGAATGATGAATTGGGCCAGCCGCTGAATACAATTGCTGGAAAGCCATCAAACCAGAACTGTACTTTTTGTCCATTTGAAATTAAAGGAAGATCTACCGGGCGTATAAAAACTTCTACTGCATATTGAAAGCTATCAGGAACAATTTCAACGATGAACTCTCCTTCTTTTACAATTTCCCCAATACCAGCTTTTTTGGCTTTAGTAACCTGCCCATCCTGTGGCGCTGTTACGAAATACATACCACTTCGAATATTATAGTTGCTATATTGATTTTGTAACTTGGCAATATCTCCGTTGTTAGTGGCTATTTCTGACATTGATTGATATCTATCACCGGATGCTTTGGAAATTTTTTCTGCAAAATCCTGACTAATAGAATTAAGTTCAATATTTAAGATCGTTAACTCCTGACGGGCATTGGCTAATTTATTTTCGGCACTTATCTTTTTTGCTTGCGTATTTTGAAAATTTACTTTTCGTTTTTCAAAATCAATAAGAGAAATCACACCCGAGTCTAACATAGCCTGGCCGGCATTAATTTGACGGAGAGCTACGTTCAATTCATTTTTTACAGCGGTCAGATCAAGTTCATCACTTTCAATTTTTCTTTCTTGTTGTCTTAGTTTATTTCTTGTTTGCTCTAGTTTCAAATCCCTTTCTTTTTCTAAAGCATTTATTTGTGAACTTGCGGTGCCGGCTTTTCCTTTGTAATATTCTATCGACATTTGCTTGGCTGATAATTGTTCGCTGGTTCTGCTTATTAGATTAGGGTCTAAATATTCATCTTTAATTTCTGATAATAATAGGAGAGTATCTCCTTGTTTCACATAATCACCTTCTTTAATAAACCATTTCATCACTTTACCGGGAATGATTGTATTTATTTGCTGTGGCCTTTGTTCCTGTCTCAAAGTTGTAACAGTACCTCTGGAGCGGATGTTTTGGGTCCAGGGAATAAATAGCAAGATGAGGTTAAATAGTAATAATCCAAAAAACCAATACTTAACTCTGCTTTTACTATTGTATTTATATATATGGTCGTATGCAGTCGACTTATAATTGTTTGTTTCCATTATTTGTCATGTTTAGTTATTAATAACTGTTGTAGTGTTGTCTGAAAAATGAATGACCTTATCGCATTTGCTTATAAAGGATTCATCGGTAGTTATTATTATCACTGTACTTTTTATCGTTGATTGTAATAAAATTTCCTGAACCTCTTTTTTTATTTCTTTAGTAAATCCTTGCCACGGCTCTTCTAAAAGAATTAGACGTGGAGAGTTGATCAATGCCCTTAGTAAAAGAATTTTCCGAATCACATTTCCGGGGAGTTGATTGCCTACCGGATCAAGTTCAGTATCAAAGCCTCTTTTTTGTGAAGAAATAAAAGAAGACAACCCTGTTTTTTCTGCAAGAAAATTTATTTCTTCCAAATCTGGATTATTACTTCCCATTGTAATGTTTTCCAAAAGAGTGCCATTGAAAATATCCTGTTGACTTAAATAAATTCCTGTATTTGCTCTAAGGGAATCCAGATTGTAATTACGAATCGGGATTCCGTTAATAAGAATATTGCCTTCAAAATCAGCATATAGCCCACTTAGTAACTTTAGCAAAGTGGATTTGCCACTCCCTTCTTTACCGGTAATGCAAACCTTTTCTCCTTTGTTGATTTTAAAACTTACACTATCGAAAATATTCCCGGTATTAGAAAATTTGAAACCAACATGCTGAAGTTCTACATCAACACCTTCTTTAACTGACGGCAATAAATGAGTGCCTGTGTGTTCAATAGGTTTATCAGTTAGTTTCCCAATTTTTTCAACTGAAGTAAGAATATCATAAACACTATCTAAATTCCCAATAATTTTTTCAACGGCACTTATTACTATAAGTATAACGATTTCGGCTGCTATAAACTGCCCAATATTTAATTGTTCATTAACCAATAAAAATGTTCCAACAATTAGCATTGAAGCAGTAATAATGGTTTTAAATATTACCAGTAATCTGTATTGGAAAACTAAAATGGAAAAATGTTCTTTTCGCTTGGACAAGTATGTTATCGTTTTATCATCTCCTTTTCTTATATGCAATGATGTTCCTTTTGAAAGTTTAAATGATTTTACAACTCTGGCTAATTCTTCGAGCCAGGCTGCTACGGCATATTTCCGTGAACTTTCTTCAAGACTTGTTTGTAAGCCTTTTGATCCGGTGTAATAAAGTATAATGGCAAGAATTATTACAAGCAGTATACCAAAAAGAATAAAACTGGGGTGATAAAATGAAAGTAATGTAAGTCCAAAAAGAATTTGAATAGTAGCGGTTGGAATGTCAAGTAATAATTTTGATAATCCTTTTTGTAACACTGGTAGTTCAAAAAATCGATTTACTAATTCTGGTAAATAAAATTCATCTGATTTTTTAAGATCGATTTTTGGAATATGGTCTATAAACTCTAAGGAATAGCGAACAAAGATTTTTTGTTGAATTTTTTCAATTAGTTTCATTTGATTGATGTACATAAGGCCTGTGGCTAATACGCCAATTACAACAAGGATAATAAGTACAATCAAGGAGGTGGACATGGTGCCTCCCAATACAAAACTTATTATAGATTGTACGCCTAATGGTAGCGACAATTGAATTAATCCTGCTAGTATCGCATAAAAATAGATAGCAGAGATTTCATTTTTTTCGAGACGTAACAATTTTAGAATCCTGCTTACAGGACTTAACTTTTTTTCCATTGGTTGAAAAAATTTATTTCAGAGAATTTGATACTAAATAAACAGATATGTACTAATTAACAAATATCCGGCGGTGGTGTTACTATTCCAAGAAAGGGTGAGTGAAGTGTAAAAACAGTAGCCGAATTGACTTCTGTTTGTACTTTACAAATGTCGTTATTAAATTTAGCAGTAAAAAACAGCTTGTTTACGTCCTTTTTTTCGTTTTCGCTATTCGACTTTTGTGAATTATTGTTTTCCTCATCTGCATTAAATAAAACTGAAATTTCTTCATTGCAAAAGGAGGCCACTGTAGGAGTCGCCAAAGCGAAGGTGAAAATTAAAAGAAATATTAATGCGGCCGATTTCATATAATTGTGCAAATATCTACTTTAAACAGAGTTTGTCAAAAATTGTTTAAGGAAAAATCAGTTTTTAATTTCTTTTGTTTACATTTTGACAGATTTATGACGATAACTTTTTATTCATGTTAATCGACATTTTACTTTTATTCTTAGGCTTCGGTTTACTGATTTTGGGTGCTGGAAAACTTATTGAAGGCTCATCCAGCATAGCCAGGCGGTTTAATATACCAGAAATAGTAATCGGTTTAACAATTGTTTCCATAGGAACTTCCGCTCCGGAATTAGTTATAAATGTAGTAGCCGCATCAAAAGGAGAGTCTGCCATGGTATTGGGCAACGTGATGGGCAGCAATATCTTTAATGTTTTATTGATTTTGGGAATTACCTCTTTTGTGTCAAAGCTCTCTGTAAAAAGAAATACAACATGGCTGGAGATTCCTTTAAGTTTGATGGGGGCTGTATTAGTTTTGGTCGTAGTAAGCGACAAATTGCTGGATAAAGGGTCAATAAATGCTATCTCAAGAATTGATGGTATCGTTTTATTATGTCTGGCAATAATTTTTCTGGTGTACAACCTGGAATTGGCAAAAAAGGAAAATGAATACCATCAGGAAGTAATAAAAGAAAAGCCCATTTATATTTCGATAATTTGGCTCTTTGCAGGAATGGCAGGATTGATTTTTGGCGGCAGATTGATTGTTGAAAATGCAGTCAGTATTTCCAGAGTCTTGGGTATTTCTGAAAGAGTGATTGCTATTACTGTTGTCTCTGTCGGCACTTCTTTACCTGAGTTGGCAACTTCCATTATGGCAGTTCGAAAGGGAAAAGTAGATTTGGCAATTGGAAATGTAGTAGGTTCTAATATTATTAATATATTCTTTGTTTTGGGAATTTCATCAATAGTTAATCCTATCCTTGTTGCTGATAATTCTTTTTTAGATATTGGTGTAAATCTTCTTGCCGGAGTGTTATTGTTTGTTTTCCTTTTATTTAGTAAAGGGAGACAATTAAAAAGTTGGAATGGCTTTGTTTTTTTATTGATCTATGCCGGTTACATTTTGATACTTTTATTTCCTGATACATTTTAAAAATGAATACAAACAAATCAACAGAAGTTAATTTGCCAATGCAGCTTTCAAAGCTGTTTACAGAGTTTTTTAATAGTGAAAAAGCGGCTGGATTTATTTTAATAGGCTGTACAATCATTTCTTTAGTCATTGCTAACTCTGGTTTAGGTGAATTATATCAAAAGATTTGGTATACGAACTTAGGAGGCCTTACAGTTTCTTATTGGATCAATGACGCATTAATGGCTGTTTTCTTTTTGCTGGTTGGTCTGGAAATTGAAAGGGAACTTTATATAGGAGAGTTGTCAAAACTTAAAAATGCCATGCTTCCGGTAATGGCCGCTGTTGGTGGAATGATGATACCTTCAATAATTCATTATGGTTTAAATGCAGGAACAGCAACAGTTAGTGGTTATGCAATACCCATGGCAACGGATATTGCATTTGCGTTGGGCATTCTATCTCTTGCAGGAAAAAATGTGCCTGCCGCTTTGAAAATATTTCTAACTGCACTTGCAATTATAGATGATCTTGGTGCTATTATGATCATTGCTGTTTTTTATACTGAAACAGTTTCTTTTATTCATCTTTTTATATCGTTGGGGATTTTTGCAGGCTTGTTTATTATGGGAAGAATGGGTGTACAGCGGCTTCTCTTTTATATACTACCAGGAATTGCTATGTGGTATTTTATGTTTCAGTCGGGGGTACATGCTACTATCAGTGGGGTTTTGTTGGCATTTGCTATTCCATTTGGAAAGGGTGGAGAAGATTCACCATCTTATAAATTACAGCATTTACTACACAAACCAGTGGCATTTATTATAGTTCCCTTATTTGCATTGGCAAATACGGGTATCCGTCTTCAGCCTTCATTTTACAATGAATTATTAACCAAAAACAGTATCGGAATTATAGTCGGTTTAGTGTTTGGTAAACCACTCGGAATATTATTGTTTGCCTGGTTATCGATTAAAATGAAACTTAGTAATCTACCGGGAACAGTAAATTGGAAACATATCACAGGAGCTGGTTTATTGGCAGGTATAGGATTTACTATGTCCATTTTTATTACAATGTTGGCATTTAAAGATCCAACTCTCGTTGTTAATTCAAAAATTGCAATATTATGTGCATCCTTAATAGCAGCTGTAGGAGGGTTGTTGATTTTAAAAAGTATTAAATCTCCTCCGAACTTTCCGGCAGATGATCATATTCCCCTTTAAAAGCATACCAACCAAAAATTACAAGTCCAATTGCAATAGGAGTAAAAATTGTTATAATAATTATCCAGATGATTGGATTATTAATGTCTTTTGTACCGGTAGAGTCAATATTTTGAATAGCTCCCTTTACCAGTTGAAAAAATATAAAAGGTGCAATAAGTAGAAAAATTAAACCAAAATATCTTTTAAATGTATTCATGATGTCTGTATTTATAATGACTAAGTTTCTTTAAACTATTTTTTATTTTTCTAAATGCTTAATCGTTTACATTTTTATCAATTTTGTTAGTTAAGTATAATGTTCCAATAACTAAACATAATATAGCTACTCCAATCGGATACCAGAGGCCAATTAATGGATCTGCTTTATAAGTTGTGCTTAATAATAAACCAATAAAAGGAACCAAGCCACCAAATACCCCATTACCAATGTGATAAGGTAAACTCATAGATGTGTATCTGATTTTTGTGGGGAACATTTCTACTAAAAATGCTGCAATCGGTCCATAAACCATTGTTACATATAAAATCATTAAAAAAATCAGACCGATAAATTTCCAGTATGTTGCTTTTGATAAAGTTTTGTTGATGATTGTTAGTTTTCCTTCTCTTAATTCGCCAGACGTATAAAATACAGTATCCACTTGTTTTGACAGAAATTTTTTCCCATCAGGTAAAATATAAGATGAAGTTGATATTAATAATGAATCTTGCGTTCCTTTAAGTAATGATGTTTCAATAGAAAGATTCATTGGTGCTATAGCTTTTGGAATTTCATACTTTGTATCATTCAGAAAAGTTTGAAAAATAGGCCGATACGTAAATATGGCTAATGCCATCCCAGCCATCATGATCCACTTTCTTCCGACTTTATCGCTTAACCAACCCCAGAAAATAAAAAAAGGTGTAGCAAATGCGATTGCAAAAAGCAAGATGGTTCTACTTTGTTCAAAATCGACTTTACAAGTGTTTTCTAAAAAGCTTTGGGCATAAAACTGGCCGGTATACCAGATAACACCTTGTCCCATCACTGCACCAAACAAAGCCAATAAGACCATCTTAAAATTTCCTTTGTGGCGAAAACTCTCTTTCAGCGGATTTTCAGAAGTTTTTCCCTCTGCTTTTAATTTAGAAAACATCGGCGACTCAGACATTTTCATTCTTATATAAATAGATACTCCTACTAAAAGAATTGATATCCAGAATGGATAACGCCAGCCTCCCCATTGGGCATTAAAAGCAGCATCCGACATGCCAGATTTAACTAATAGAATAATTCCAAGTGCTACAAATAATCCTAAAGTAGCTGTGGTTTGTATCCAGCTTGTATAAAAACCTCTTTTGTTTGAAGGAGAGTGTTCAGCAACGTAAGTAGCAGCACCACCGTATTCACCACCTAAAGCAAGGCCTTGTAAAAGCCTTAATAATAAAACAAGAATGGGTGCCGCAATTCCAATTGACGAATAATTAGGAACACATCCAATGAGAAAAGTTGAACCGCCCATTAATATTAATGTTAGTAGAAAAGTATATTTTCTTCCTATCATGTCGCCTAACCTTCCAAATACCAGAGCACCAAATGGACGAACGATAAATCCTGCAGCAAAAATGGCTAATGTGCTTAATAAAGCGGCTGTTGGATTTCCTTCTGGAAAAAACTGAGTGGAAATTGTTTTAGCAAGCATCCCGAATATGTAAAAATCATACCATTCGATCATTGTGCCTACAGAGGAAGCAGCAATAACCTTTCGGATATTAAAAACCTCATTGTTGGTTTGTTTCATGGGTTTAAAATACATTAAATGATGTGTAAAAGCGAAATTTTTTTCTACTCAAACTTCTTTCTTGTCGCATATAATTATACAAAACTGCTAATTATTATCGTGGTGTATTGAAATTTTGAACGAAGTAGTACATTTAAGGAATAAATTAGAGAAATTATGTCATATCCTTTTCAAATAAAATCATTGGAGCAATATCACAAAGATTATAAGCAAAGTGTTGCTGAACCTGATGAATTTTGGGGCGCTGTTGCTGAAAATTTTTACTGGAAAAAAAAATGGAGCAAAGTATTGGAGTGGAATTTCTCAGCACCAAATGTTGAATGGTTTAAAGATGCTAAACTTAATATTACTGAGAACTGTATTGACCGGCATTTGAAAACAATGGGAGACAAACCGGCCATTATCTGGGAGCCTAATCATCCAGATGAGAGAGTACGAATTGTAACCTACAACAGATTGCATAAAAGAGTTTGTCAGGTTGCCCAAATGTTGGTGAATAATGGTGTTAAAAAGGGTGACAGGGTTTGTATCTATATGGGCATGGTGCCCGAATTGGCATATGCTATATTGGGATGTGCAAGAATTGGTGCTATTCATTCTGTTATTTTTGGAGGATTTTCTGCGCAAAGTATTGCTGATCGTTTAGAAGATGCAAGTGCTGAATTTATTATTACTTGTGATGGTGCTTATCGTGGTGGGAAAGATATTCCGTTGAAATCGGTAATTGATGATGCATTAATAGGTAATAAGACAGTTAAGAAAGTGATTGTTTATACCAGAACAAGAACGCCTGTCTCTATGATTAAAGGACGAGATGTCTGGTGGGAAGATGAAATGCTTCATGCCGAAGATCAATTAGAAGAAAAAGGGACTTTCAATTTCCCAGCTGTGGAAATGGATGCGGAAGATCCATTATTTATATTATATACATCAGGAAGTACTGGAAAGCCGAAAGGAGTAGTGCATAGCTGTGCAGGCTATATGGTATGGACAACTTATACTTTCGTCAATGTATTCCAATATAATCCCGGAGATGTATTTTTCTGTACTGCAGATATTGGTTGGATAACAGGACATAGTTATATTGTTTATGGACCTTTATCTGCTGGTGCTACATCATTGATGTTTGAAGGCATTCCAACATGGCCAGATGCCGGTAGGTTTTGGGATATTGTAGATAAGCATAAAGTAAATACGTTGTATACAGCGCCTACAGCAATTCGGAGTTTAATGGGATTTGGATTAGATCCATTAATAGGAAAAGATCTTTCATCATTAAAAATACTCGGCACTGTTGGTGAACCTATTAATGAAGAAGCATGGTATTGGTATGACGAACATATAGGAAAGAAAAAATGTCCGATTGTAGATACCTGGTGGCAAACGGAAACTGGTGGCTGTCTGATTTCCAATATGGCTGGAGTTACACCGGCAAAAGCTAGCTGGGCTACATTGCCAATGCCTGGAGTGCAACCAATACTGGTTGATGAAAATGGAATAGAAGTGATTGAGCAAGATGAAAATGGGATGTTAAAAGGAAATCTTTGCATCAAAGCACCTTGGCCTGGGATTTTAAGAACTACTTGGGGTGATCATGAGCGTTGTAGAAAAAATTATTTTGCAACATATGAAAAACTATATTTCACCGGAGATGGTGCATTAAAAGATGAAAATGGTAACTATAGAATTACAGGAAGAGTAGATGATGTATTGAATGTAAGTGGACATCGGATTGGTACAGCTGAAGTGGAGAATGCAATCAATATGCATGCTGGAGTAGTAGAAAGTGCAGTGGTAGGCTATCCGCATGATATAAAAGGTCAGGGAATTTATGCATATATAATTTATAATGGACATCATGGTGATGAAGAGATGAGAAGGCAGGATATTCTGCAAACGGTAACAAGGATTATTGGCCCAATTGCTAAGCCGGATAAAATTCAATTTGTAGCAGGATTGCCAAAAACTAGAAGCGGAAAGATTATGCGAAGAATATTACGAAAAATTGCTGAAGGAGAAACAGAATCACTTGGGGATACATCTACTTTATTGGATCCTGGTGTAGTAGAAGATATTAAGAATGGTAAATTCTAAAATCGAACTTATTCGATTAGAGGTATTAATTATTAATGCTTTAAATTTTAATTTGAAAAATATTAATAATGATTCGCCTATTTTTTATACTGTTATTTGTAGTTAATACATGTGTTGCTCAAAAGCTAACAGTAAAAGGTCTGGCTTTTAATCCAATACAGCAATTAAGCTGTACACCTGTAAAAGACCAATACCTCTCTTCAACTTGCTGGAGTTTTGCAAGTAACTCATTTTTGGAAAGTGAATTAATAAGAAAAGGAAAAGGACAAATAGACCTGAGTGAAATGTTTGTGGCCAGATATTCAATGAAGCGAAAAATAGAAAGGCATTTAAAATTAAAAGGAGGGAATTTCTTTACTCCGGGCGGACAGTTTCATGATGTTATTTGGGTAATAAAAAATTATGGGATAGTGCCTGAGAGTACTTATTCTGGTAGAACGAAACCCGGACAGCCACATGATCATAGTAAACTTGACACTATCATAAGTCATTTCGTAAAAAAGATGTTGAACGAAAGTGTAACAACGTTAAATCAACAGCAAATAACATATGTTGATAGTGTATTAGATTATCATCTTGGGATCGTTCCGGCTCAATTCATGCATGAAGGAAAGATGATAACTCCTAAAGCCTATTTAACGGAAATCTTGGAAATTATTCCAGATGATTATATAGAAATTACTTCATATACTCATCACCCTTTTTATAAGGCATTTGTTTTGGAGGATAAATATAACTGGACAAATGATACTTATTTTAATGTACCCATACAGGAGTTTTCAGCCATTACTGACGCTGCTTTAAAAAAAGGTTTTACAATTGGTTGGGATGGAGACGTGGATGACCCTGATTTTGATTTTGCAAATGGCTTGGCTTACTTGCCTATAAGTATCGATGATTATCAGACCTACAGACAAAAGGCTTTTGAAAATCAAAGTACTTTACTCGATCATTTGATGCATATAATAGGCTCTGCAAAAGACAAATTTGGCAAGAAATGGTATTTAGTTAAAAACTCATGGGGAGATAATACGAATTTGCTGAATGGATATCTCTATATGCGGGAAGATTATTTCAAGATCAGAACAGTCGCTATCATTGTCAATAAAAAAGCGATCCCTTACTCAATAAGTAAAAAAATGAAATTATTATAATATTACTACACGTATGTATTTTATTGTTAGTTGCTTCTTATTTTTTAGTAATAAAACTAATTATTAATACCAATAGGCTTGTTGTCAATCATGGTTTTAAATAAACAAATGGGAAAAAAGTATGATTAATGAATCTTAGAAATTACTTTTGGCAATAATATATCCAATTGCTGATCTTTAATATCACATGAATAAACAAAACTTTAGGATAAGAATTCGTTCTGCACTGCGTTGGATTGGACTAGTACTATTGGTGCAGTTAATTCTAATAAATATAAGTGCTGCTTTATATGCTCACAAATATTCTCATTTTTATAATGATGCTAAAGTAAGTACCAATTTCTTAAACGAAAATGTATTACAAAAAACCTGGCGATTGATTACCGGTCCAAAATTTTCGAAATCGATTATTTATGAAACTCCAACTTTCCCTTTTGAAGTAATTAAGCTTACTGCAAAAAACGGAATTAAAATTGAAGCATGGTATGCCAAGGTTGATTCCGCTGCTCTTGGAACTGTTATTTTATTCCATGGGTTGTCGCAGAATAAATCAACAAAACTTTCGGAGGCGTATGAATTTCGATATAATGGATATAATGTTATGTTGGTTGATTTTCGGGCACATGGCAATAGTGAAGGAAATAAAACAACAGTTGGATATAGAGAATCTGAGGATGTAAAGTTGGCTTTCGATTATGCAATAAAAAATGGCGATCATAATATTTTTTTATGGGGAGCATCCATGGGAGCTGTAGCTATTACAAAGGCAATTGCAGAGTATGATATTAAACCAGCAGGTATAATATTAGAAATGCCATTTGCATCTATGCAGTCACACATTAGAGCAAGAGTAAGGTCTAATGGATTTAGCGGATTGCCAGAAAAGCCATTTGCTTTTTTGGTTACATTTTGGACTGGAATTGAAAGAGGTTACAACGCATTTAAGTTTAGAACCAATACGTTTGCGTCAAAGATTACATGCCCTGTACTATTCCAATGGGGAGCAAAGGACCATATGGTTTTAAAATATGAAACAGAGAAAGTCTATAATGCAATCTTATCAGCCAAAAAAACATTAGTGATTTATGAAAATGCTGATCATGAATCATTTTTAGAGAATGATCCCATAAAATGGAGATTATCCGTAGAAAAATTTCTAGGAAATATTAATAAATAACTCCTATTTTTTTATTGTGACTTTAGTTCCGTTACCGGTAAAACCATATATCTCAATCACTTCTTCATTCTTCATCGATATACAACCTTCCGTCCAGTTCTTGTACCGATCTACCATATAATCATCATGTGGCCATGTACCATGGATACCGATACCACCGCCAATACTTGCATTAGCAGGAATCTCTCCCTTTTTTTTACGCTGGTTAAATTTTTCTCTACTTTCTTCAGTAGGATAATCAAGTGTAAGAAATCTGCACCATTTCTCATGAACTCTTTTAGCAATGATACGGAATGTACCTTCTGGTGTATTTTTGTCACCTTGCATTTTTTTGTCGCCAAGATTGTTATTCCCAAAAACAACAGGATAAGTAGCATACCATCCCAGGTCATCATATACATTTAATTCATAGTCGGACTTATCAATAACGATAGAAACATTCCCCACCGGACCCCCAGTATTAAATCGTTTGTTTACTTTTGATCGAATAGCATAATTAACATCTGTTGCTAGAAGGCTGCTCACCAAAAAGATAGAAGTAAGGATAAAAAAGTTTTTCATGTACAAAAATAGTTTTCAATAAGACCAGTTATAGACCGCAAACTGTGGTGGGAAGATGCATTCTTTATTGGCTAAAATTAGTGTCCGTCCAATAGTTCAAACGAAGTGCCACGATTATTTATTTTATACTGTGGATATATTTTAACGGGATATTTAGAAAATGTACGATCGAAATTTTACCTAAATTTTATTGATTCAATAAAAAACCGGATTCAAATACTTGAACCCGGTTACTATATAAGTTTTTCAATTTAGAATCGACTAAGTCTGAATCCAAGGTTAAAGGGTGTCATGTCGAGTCCTTTCTCCCACATGTTTTTAAACGCATAGCTTCCGTATAATTTAACCGGGCCTAAGCTTAACTCACCTATATAGGAAAGCTTAAATCTTTCTAGGTTAAAATCATCTTTCACTTTTTTTACATCTCCTTTATTTTTAGTTTTATATCTTGAAGAATATAAGTAACCTCCACTTACGCCAGCACTAAAGCCGAAGCCATTTTTCCTCTTTGGCGTAAAATTAAAGTTGAGCATAATAGGGACTGTAAGATAATCTGCAGCCAATTTTATTTTTTTCAAATCGGTTGAACCAACACTGATCTGAGTTGGGTTTTTAGAGAAAACTATGTTCTCGTCAAAGTTGTAATTATTCAACTCAAGACCCAGGCCATACTTTAGATTAACAACTTGTTTTGCTACATTTAGTTTCTGCATAAAGAACCAGACGTTCACATTTCTGGATTTTCCTGCCCTCAATTTCATTTGATCTTTGCCAACGCCAGAAGTTACAAAACCACTGAAAGCTGCATTTGTATAATTTGACTGATCACTATAGTTAGAAAAGCCAAGATCAAAAATCCACCAATTGGTTTTTAAATTTGATTGCTTTGTACTGTTACGCTTAGTCATTTTTATTACAGAGTTGCCATCGCCATCTTTTCCTTTGCTACCTGCTTTGCGGATGATAACCATTCCGCCAATACGTATGGTATCGTAGGCTGGTGCGGTATTAGGATTAGCTGTTGTATCTGTTTGAGCAAAAGCAATCGTCATGGTGCATAATGCTACACATAGGGTGAATATCCTTTTCATTTGTTTCATTTTTTAATATTATAAATTTTGTTTTTTGTCAATCTGCTTATCGGCAGATAGGGACTATTTCAATTTGATGGCCAGCCCTGCTACTAATAATTTTCCATCATCATTTGTAGGATCGATATTAGTTCGCTTTTCAAAGGTCCGTGTAATCTTCCGGAAGAATCCACGGAGTTTGTTTTTCTTACCATCTTGCTGGCTCTCCTCTTCAATAAATGAAGCATTTGTATAGTCTGACGGTTGAGGGGATTTAGTTGTTACAACAGGATTTGTTAATGCTTCAACTTTTTTATTTTCTTTAGGCACATCGATATTGGCAATTGTATTATTAATGACATCGTCTTTTATAACATTGGGATTTTTATCTGGTAAAGGCAAATTATTATTGGGCGTATTATTGTTAGCTATTAATGAAACTTCTTCTTTGTTAGATTGGACAGGATATTTATTAACAGGCAATTTAATGATGGGAGATGTAGGTGTATTGTTCGTAGCTATATTTTTATTTGCGTCTTGAGGCTTAAGTGAAGGAGATTTTTCTTCGGGAACAACAATGTGTGGTTCTTCTTTCACTTTTATTTCAGCTACAATGTTTTCTTTAGGTAATTGCTTAGTTGGAATAAGCACAGGACTAGATTGCTCTGTTCCAGGGGTAATTGCAATTGGTCCATCCTCAACAGTCTTTTTACTATTCAATACTAAAAATGTTGTAAGGCCAAGAGCAAAAATTAATATTGCTGCAACTCTCTGCCAGCGAAGCGGCATAAATCGAACCTTTTCTTCTTTGCGGTAAAGCGATTCTTTATTTGCAAATACAACCGTTTCTGGTTGAAGTTTGCTTTGTTGTAAAATTTGAAATTCCTTTTTAGCATAAGGATTTTCAGTAATAAACTCTTCGACAAATAGTTTTTGGCTTATCGATAGTTCGTTATCTATATATAATAAAAACCATTCTTCGTAATTAGCAATATTGATAACAGCATCGCCTTTTACTAAAGTTTCTTTGTTGTCAAATACAATTGATTCATCAGGAACTAATTTATATTGCATCAGCAATTCCAGTTCTTCATTTAAATCAGGATGATGTTGAATAAAAGCTTCCACCATGCGGCGATCTTCGCTGCTTAATTCATTATCCAAGTAGAGGATAAAGAATTCTTCGTAATTATGGCGGTTAATATTCATTCTTAAATTATCAGTATTTAACTGGTAGTACACCAGTTTTAAATTACATTTTCAATTTTTACCAAATAGTTTTTTAATTGTACTCTTGCCCGGTGTAAATATACTTTTACCTGACTGGCATTCAAATTCATAATCTCTCCAATTTCTTCATAACTATATCCTTCATAATCTTTCAAAAGTACCAGTGATTTTTGTGTTTCGTTCAGTCTGTTCAATGCATCGTCTAAAATCCTTTTTAAATTACTTATTGGCTTATGCTCAACTTTTGCTTCTTCACTAAAATCTTCTCTTAATTGTATCCTCTTCACTTTTCTAATATGATCAATCATTTGGTGATAAGCAACAGTAAACAGATATGATTTACATTTTTGGGCATCTACATTTTCTCGATTTCGCCACATTTTTTCAAATGCAGTCTGTACTACATCCCTTGCATCTTCTTCATGGCGAAGATTTTTCAGGATGAACCGGTACACATTATCTGCATACGTAGTTACACATTCATTATATTCTTGTTCAGTCATAAACAGCTGGGGTGTAGTTAAAATTACTTTATATGACTTGCTTTTTTAAATTAAACGGTTGGTCTTTCAAAAAGTTACAATAAATAATTTATTTATCAAACTAGTTGATAATCAATAGCTAAGAAAAAGTAAAAACTGTCTCGACATACTTTCTTGAATAATTTCCTGGTCGTCATTCTGTTGTGAACATTCTAATAATGGCAATTTATTACAAGTTGTATTATCGGTTGGTGATATCCTATCTGTTGAAGATGAGCTACTTAGTAATGTTAGGCTAATAATTGCAACTATGATAACTAGGCCCGTCAGCATCCATTTTTTTTGATTCATTGGTGTTGGTTTATGTAGTTTGACGAAAGTATTGATTGGTTTGTTACAGTAAATGTAAAATCTATCCTTTTTGATCTGAAGCTAACATTTTTTGTACGCTGTATATTTGCGGATAAACAAAGAAATATGAACGAAAACCTTGTAAAAAGAATTGGAAAAGAAGTAGAAGAAATCAGAGAAGCAGGATTGTATAAATCCGAAAGGATAATTAACAGCCAGCAAGGTGCCGAAATAACAGTTGGCGGAAAAAATGTATTGAATTTTTGTGCCAATAATTATCTGGGCCTATCATCTCATCCCAAAGTAATAGAAGCTGCACATAAAGCTATCGACAACCGAGGTTATGGAATGAGTAGTGTACGGTTTATTTGTGGTACACAGGATATTCATAAAGAGTTGGAAGTAAAAATCTCAAAATTTTTGGGAGTAGAAGACACTATTTTATATGCTGCCGCATTTGATGCGAATGGTGGTGTGTTTGAACCGTTGTTTAATGAACAGGACGCTATTATCTCAGACGCTTTAAATCATGCAAGTATTATTGATGGGGTACGATTATGTAAAGCACAACGTTTCCGTTATGAACATAATAATATGGAAGATCTGGAAGCAAAGCTAAAAGAATCAGCCAGTCTGCGTAGCAGAATAATAGTTACTGATGGTTCATTTAGCATGGACGGCACAATTGCACAGTTAGATAAAATATGTGACCTGGCTGATCAATATGATGCGATTGTAATGATTGATGAATGTCATTCGTCTGGTTTTCTAGGAAAAACAGGTAGAGGTACTCATGAATACAGAGGGGTGATGGGGAGAGTTGACATCATCACCGGCACTTTAGGTAAAGCATTAGGTGGTGCCAGTGGTGGGTTTACTTCTGGGAGAAAAGAAATTATTGATATGCTTCGCCAGAAATCAAGACCTTATCTATTCAGCAATACACTAGCCCCTTCTATAGTAGGTGCATCAATTGCAGTGTTGGATATGCTTACAGAAACAACAACGCTACGGGATAAACTGGAATTCAATACTAACTACTTCAGAAGAAAAATGACCGAAGCCGGATTTGATATAAAGCCTGGCGATCATCCAATCGTACCTATTATGTTATATGACGCTGTTTTGGCACAAACAATGGCCGCCAAATTGCTGGAAGAAGGTATTTATGTAATTGGTTTCTTTTTTCCGGTAGTTGCAAAAGGCCAGGCAAGAATAAGAGTGCAATTAAGTGCGGCACATGAACAGGCACATTTGGATAAAGCGATTGCTGCGTTTACAAAGATTGGGAAAGAGTTGGGAGTTTTGAAATGATACAATTGTAAATAATTATAAAAGACACTTCAAGCGAAGTGTCTTTTATTCTAAGAACAGTTTACTTAATATTCAAAGCCCTTGCTGCTTGTTTCAATACATCAGCATTTATATTATCGCCTTCTAATGTTACCATATACCGGCCGCCTGCAAAATAAACAAATGTGCAATCATTGGTTGTCTTATCACAATGTTCAGATGCTTTGCTTCCGTTAAAGTCTACAGTTTTGGTGTATTCATCTTCACTTTCTTGTTCCATATTGATCATACTCAGATATTGCATACTATAAATACCTGCACCTGCTGATCCTGCACAATCGTAAATATTGATAGACAGACTTGTGCTATCAGTCAAACTATATTCACCTGTTGCTAAGCCTGCACCCATGGAGTTGTTCGCATCAAAAGATGTTCTTGTGGCACCTAATAATTCTTCTGGTATCAAAGCTTTTAATGCATCCATTGTTAGCGGAGTTAATTTGCTCAACTCTTCTTTTTTCTTCTCCATATCTTCAGCAGCATTTTGCATTTTATTTGCTTCCGAATCAATTAGCTGTGTACTATCGCCAGCTACTCCTGATGAATCCGAAGTTTTATTATTATTACAGGAAGCTATAAAAAAGGCAATACAGAAAATAATAGATGTTAATTTTTTCATTTGTTTGATTATTATTTTAACTTAATAAAGGTAACCGTATTCGTAGTTTTACGATAAAATTATTTATCACACAATTTTTTTTAAAATAATAGGTTATAAATTATGAGAAACAATATTCCTGTATTATTTTAGCTGTCTACGATGAAATAAAACTCTACCCGCCAAATTTCCTTTGAATTATTCTTAATAAGTTTTTAAACTGTACACTTAATCAGGTATCTGTGTTTTTTAATACCAGAGAAAGAATAAGTGCCAATTTATTGAAAAGTATGAAAAGAGTATTTTTATGTTTTGCTATTGTAGCAACGATGTTATTTGTTTTAAGTTCTTGTGCAGCCACAAAAAGAGATTGCCAGGGAACCAAACATTATAAGCAAAAAGGTGGATTTTACATGTAACACTGAGCAACAATTTTTTTTAGAATCCCGGCTTTAGTCGGGATTTTTTAGTTTTGATGAAATTTTAATAATGAAATATTTAGGTATTCTACTTTTGGTTTTGCTAGGTAATAGTTGCTGGTCACAATCAAACATATTTCCCCAAACCTGGGTTGGTAATTGGAAAGGAGAGTTGTATTGGTATAAAACCGGAAAAGCAGAGCCGCAAATAGTAAACATGGAATTACGGATTCAACCTGCAGATAGTACAGATACCTATACATGGCAATTGATTTATGGTTCGAAGGAAGAAGATTATCGGCCGTATTTATTAAAACCAGTTAATAAAGCAGAAGGACATTGGGTTATAGACGAGCTGAGCGGAATTATATTAGACCAATATTGGGTGGGGAATAAGTTTTCAGGAGCATTTACTGTACAAAAATCAACTATCATAAACAGTTATTGGATGCAGGGTGATACCCTGAGCATTGAGTTTTATAGTATTGGTGCAAAGCCAATGATAACTACCGGTAAAGGAACAGAAGAAGTTCCGAATGTGGATAGCTATAAGTTGGGCAGCTATCAAAAGGCGGTATTAATCAGATCAAAGTAATACGCATTGCTTATAGTTAAGCGCATCTGGTTTACATTTGCACTAAATTTTTAACGATGAGATTGAATGGATTTGGCTTTTTAATGCTTTCTTTTTTATTTTTTTCATGCGGTCAAAACAATGTAAAAGTTGATAAAAGTCTCGCCAGATATTTTACAGAAAATAAGGTGGAAGGATGTTTTGCATTAATGGATAATGGCACCGGTGAATTTACAGTCCATAATTTGCCAAGGTATCGGGATAGTTTATATCTGCCAGCATCTACCTTTAAGATTGTAAACTCATTGATCGGTTTACAAACCGGAAAAATTGCCAATGATAGCATGGTAATAAAATGGGATGGTATAGAGCGAAGTATTCAAGCCTGGAACAAAGATCTTACCATGTATGAAGCATTTAGAGTGTCATCAGTTCCATACTATCAGGAAGTAGCAAGAAGAATTGGAAAAGATACCATGCAGTTTTGGTTAGATTCTTTAGGTTATGGCACAAAGAAAATCACCAGTCCTATAGATTCCTTTTGGTTGGATAATACTTTAAAAATAAAACCAGATGAGCAATTAGGATTGGTAAAGCGGTTATATTTTAATCAACTACCATTTTTTAAGTCTTATCAGGAAATGGTAAAGAGAGCAATGCTTTTTGAAAATAATACGAATTACAGGTTAGGATATAAAACGGGTTGGGGTTTTGATGAAAAAGGAAATAATATTGGTTGGATAGTAGGTTGGATTGAAGAAAATAATCATCCTTACTTTTTTGTGCTGAATATAGAATCGCCAGATAAAAATATTGATATGGTAACTGTAAGGATGAAAATCCTGAAGGACATACTAAAAGAACTTGATTTTTTACAAGGGAAGATGTAAAAAGTAATTACTTTTTATTGCAGATTAATGTCTGGTTTGATTTTTGCAATTTCTTGTTTACCTTTTAAAATCATCAATCTGGGTTTACATTTTCAATATAAAGAGTTTCTCTGGTTAATAGTTCCTGCTATTATACTTGTAGTGCTATATTATGAATTGTTGCGATGGAAGAAAAGAATAAAGAAACGTATTGGTGATGAGCAGCTTGTAAATGCACTTACCCCTGACTATTCTCCAAAAAAATTTAGCATAAAATTTTTATTGCTTCTTATTGCTTTTACTGTTGGCATTTTAGCAGTAATGAACCTACGTAAACCTAGAGGCTCCATAGCTAACAACCGAAAAGGAATTGATATTGCCATTGCCCTGGATGTAAGTAAAAGTATGTTGGCAAATGATTTGGCTCCAAATCGATTGGAAAGGGCAAAGCAATTAATAGGAAAATTAATAAGCAGTATGGCGGATGATCGAATAGCTTTAGTACTGTTTGCCGGCAAAGCTTATTTACAAATGCCGCTTACAATCGATCATGGAGCCGCACAATTATTTGTTGCTGCAGCTTCACCGGATGCCATACCCCATCAAGGAACAGTTTTAAGTGATGCATTGAACATGAGCACAAAAGCATTTAGTTCTTCTGATAAAAGATTTAAATCTATCGTATTACTAACGGATGGCGAAGATCATGATGCAGCTGCAGTTTCAACTGCAAAGGAATTGGCAACGCAAGGGGTTATGGTAAATACCATTGGCATTGGCTCTGTAGGTGGCGCTACATTTACAGATCCTGCCACAGGCGAAAACAAAAAAGATAACGACGGAAATATAGTAGTTTCAAAATTAAATGAAGAAGTACTGAAAGAAATTGCAACGAATACGAATGGCATTTACTTAAAGCTGGAAAGTAGCGATGAAACAATTGCAACATTAAAAGCTCAGTTTTCTCAAATTGAAAAGAAGGCATTTGTTGATATGTCTACCATGAGTTTCAAGTCTTATTATCATTGGTTTATAGCGTTAATGTTAGTTTTTTTAGTAGTGGAAAATTTTATTTCTGAAAAGAAAACAACAGCAATTCAAAA
>JAHEMM010000036.1:0-9659 GCA_024643655.1 Chitinophagaceae bacterium
ATTGGTTGTTTTTTCTACAAGTGGGGCCAACAATGCAGATCTTTTTATTTCAAGTTTTTGAGTTATTTCAGATTCGTATCTTTTAATGTCATTTTGTTTTTTTTCTAGTTCAGCTCCCATTTTTTCTTGTTCCGAAGGAGATAATAGCCCTTGCTCTATTTTTTTATAATATGCATCTACATCCGCAGTAAATTTCTTTGCCATTTCTTCTCCTTTTGCTATGAGAGATTGCTCATAAGCTTTCAATTCAGTATCGGCCTCTCTTGTTTCAGGCATTGCAGCGATAAGGTTCCCATAATTCAATATGGCTGAACGTTGTGCAAAGGTTTCTAAACTAAGGGCATTTGCCAGTATACAGCAGATTAGTAAGCGGTAAATAGTTTGCATTATTTATATTATTTAAAGTATGAAATTTCATTTTTACCACCGCCCTTTACATTTTCTAGTCTTTTTTTAAATTCATCAGACGTTTTTATGTCATCTTTTCTAGCATAAATCTCTTTCAGAGCTATCAGTGTATTCAGATCATTAGGGTTCAAATTTTCTGCCTTTTTAAAATAGGGCAGGGCTTTGTCAAATTCCAAAAATATTTCTGCTTTCTTCGTTTCATATTTTTTTATACCATCTTTTGAGAAGTCGCCATCTAAGGAATTGAGTTCTTTTGATAAACCTGCCGCTTTATTATAGTATAATGCACCAATACTATAGATAGCATCAATATATTTTGAGTCTTTATTTAAAGCCTGATTGTAATAGTTTAAGGCATTATTAAAATATTCTACGGCTTTTTGTTTATTTCCGGCCTGATATTCTTTTTGATATAAATTGTCATATACGTTGCCTAATGTTGCATACAAGCCAATATTTTCAGGTTCTTTTGCAATAGCCAATTTTAATGTACTGATCAACTCATCCAATCTTCCTTGTTTTAAAAAGTGATTGATCTGTGCAAATAAAAGTGGCGAATCTTCCGGATATTTTTTTCTTCCCTCTGCTATGTATTTATAAGCAGCATCTAGTTTTTCATCACCGTTTAATTTGAGCATAGTCGTATACATTGCTTCATATATCGCAGCATTATCATAGTTTGATTTATACAATTGTTCAAAAATAGTTAAGGCCTGAGAAGTTTTCTCGGCATTCAATGCTGCAAGTCCTGTATAATACTGATGATCATGAAATGCTTTTATATCATCTAAACTACTTGAACTATTGTTTTTCTTAAGCAATGCGTGGGCTTTCAATACTGAATTAAAATTTTCATAAGCGCTGTTGTAATTTTTATTTTCAAAAGTAATTATGCCTAGGTTTTGCAAATTTGATTGTGTTGCCTGCAACCCCTTTAAAGCACTGTTAAGTTCATATTTACTGGTAGATTTCCCTGCTATTTCTAAGGCTTTTGCAAAAGTGTTATAAGCAATGATAGCCGGATCCTTAACTTTTGGTAAATCATTTATAGAGCCAATTCCAACTTGTTTTATCGTTACAATCTGAGTCGCTATTTCATTGTAAATACTGCCTTTTAATAAGTAAAAAGCGGGGTTATCGATATCATTACTATTGGGTGTGCCTTGTATTTGCTTTTCCGCCTCTATTAATTTGGTTTTTTGAGTAGGATCTAAATTATATATATTAAAAGCTTTCTCAGCTGCTTTGTAATTTTGTGCCAGTATAGAAGAACAAAAAAAAATGATGGCGGTCACAACTAGAAACAATTTTTTCATGTAGTAGTTTTTGGTTAATTGTTATGAATATACAGTTTCTTTTTTTTAGGATTTTGCAGTAGGATGGCAATGCTGCTATTTTAGTTGCAGAATCATTATTAAAATCAATATTTTTAGCATGTGCAACATGTAATACATAACCCTGTCTATGCAGCCTTAGTAACGGGTAATAGTCATTTCAGTTTGGGTAATGCTCGGGTGAAATATTTTGAAGAAGAAATGTCCCCCTTTGTGGGTATACAAGATGGATATGAAAATGGGTTTGATGAATTATATCATTTACTTCCATTGGGGCGAAAAATTTTATTTGCAAGTAGCAACCCAATCAATGAACCGTCAGGTTGGAAAATACGGCATGAGATAAAAGGGTTGCAGTTTGTATTTGAAGGAAGAAAAGAATTAAAATTTACTTCATCTTCTATTATTCATCCATTGAATGAAAAGCATGTTGAGGAAATGATAGCCTTGGCTCAGCTAACAAAGCCCGGGCCGTTTGATAAAAGAACCATTGAATTTGGATCTTACTTTGGTATTTTTGATAAATCCAAACTGGTAGCAATGACTGGTCTTCGATTGCATGCTGAGGGATTTTTAGAGATCAGTGCTGTATGTACACATCCTGATCATTTAGGTAAAGGATATGCACATCAATTAATGTCTAATCAAGTAGAACTCATTTTACAAAAAAGTTTAAAACCGTTTTTACATGTGAGGGCCGATAATGAAAGAGCCATTTCGCTTTATCAACGATTAGGATTTGAAGAGTCTCAGCCAATGAATTTCTATTTTATGCAAAAGCTTCCTTAATCAGTTTGAAAGTTTTACTAAGTAGGAAAATTTAATTTCTTTATTATGTCGGAAAAGAGGGGGTCTTGTTTTAAAAAACCACTTAGAGGGTAGGTTTTTACGCAAGCAAGTATGCATTCCTTTTGTACAAATGCTTCTTCCATTAGTTGTAACGATTCATCATATTTTTTTAAATAATATGCAAGGCAACTAAGGAATGTTGAACTGATATATTCTGTTTTGGAACGTAAAATTAATTCCGTTTCAATTTTTTGAATTTCTTCTATATTAGTAGTGAGAGAATAAACCCATGAAAGTTCTACTAACGGAAGAGGTTGTCTTGATGAAATATTTACTGCTTTTAATAAGGCCTCAACAGCTTCATTATATCTTTCTAATCCCGCTAAATTCAATCCTAAGCCCCTGAGACCAGGATAGGAATTTTCTTCCAGTTCTATTGCTTTTTTGCTTGCTTGTACACCTTCATCAAACCTTTTGGCATTCATGTACATTATGGATAGAATATGATGTGATATAGGGATTAGTGGTTCTAGTTGAACTCCTTTTTTTGCAATTGAAATGGCTTCATCAAATTTTTCTTCCACAAAAGTGAGATAATAACTATACCAATAATATGCTGCAGCATTATTTTCATTTAGTGAGTAGGCATATTGAAATCCTTTTTTTCCTTCCTGCCAATTCCAATCATAAAACGTTTGAATAAAAGCTAATGCTATATATGCGTCTGCATTAGATGAATTAAGCTTAATGGCTTTCTCTGCATATGTTTTAGCAGTTGGCATTGCTTCCCGGGATGGAACAATACAATACAAAGCAAGAATACAATAAGCATCTGCCAAACCTGTATAGGCATAAGTTAATTCTGAATCTTTTTCTAAAGCCAATTTAAAGTATTCTATGCTCTTAATTATACCTGCACCACGTTTATTAAAATAGAACCTTCCCTTTAAAAATAGATCATATGCTTCTTTGTTCTGAGAAGGAGCTTTATAAATATTGACTATTTCATCTTCTAATAATGTCACTTTAAGCTCTTCAGTTATGGCAATAGCAATTTCATCCTGAATTGCAAAAATATCGTCAAGCTCTCTATCGTATTTTTCAGACCATAAATGATAACCACTTTCGATATTGATTAACTGGGCCGTAATTCTAAGTTTGTTTGCTTGTTTTCGTATACTCCCTTCGAGAACATGATTGACATTAAGTTGTTGACCTATTTCACGGAGATCAACGTTTTTCCCTTTAAAATAAAATGAAGAAGTACGGGCGGCAACTTTTAAAGACTTTACATGTGCCAAAGAGTTAAGTATTTCCTCTGTAATGCCATCACTAAAGTATTCTTGTTCTGGATCATTACTCATATTAACAAAGGGTAATACGGCTATACTTTTTTCATGATTTTTTTGTGTAGTTTGATAAGGTGTTATAGAAGTTTGAGAGTGGGAATCGTCATTATTGCTATCAAGAAAATAAAAAGGGTCAATATTAACTTCAAAAATTTTAATCGGATTTTTAACATTTTTTAAAGTTTCTTCTCTTAAAAAAATTGAATTGATTCCGTTTTTATTCATAATATTATTATGAACAGCTTCGGAAATACAAATAGTTCCTTCCTTAGCCCGGGATTGTAATCTGGAAGCAATATTTACTCCATCACCAAATACATCATTGTTTTCAAAAATAACATCACCAATGTGAATACCTATTCTGAGATTGAGTTCAGGGATTTGGCGGCATGCAATTTGAATTTGTCCAGCACAAAGAACGGCGTCAGTAGCGGTATTAAAACTGCATAATATTCCATCACCTAATTCTTTAATCCAATTTCCATTATGTTTTTTAATGAAAGGCTTATGTAACTCCCTATTCTTATATAATAATTCAAAGGCTTTTTCTTCATCATGCCCCATCAATGCAGTATAACCAACAATGTCGGTGAACATTATAGCTGCCAGATGTCGGTTTTGTTGCACAGTTTTAATGGTTAACTATAGAAAGTTACTAAAAATATCTGCTAACATTCTTTTTTTTTGGGCAAGAAAAAATCCCTGTTTTTTAAGCAGGGACTTTATAAAAATAATAAATTGAAATTCACATATTTGATTAAGCAACTGCTTTCTTTACCAGTTCTGCAGCTTCGCTTAATAGAATAGCAGATTGAACTTGTAATCCGCTTTCGTCGATTAGCTTTTTCGCTTCTACAGCATTCGTTCCCTGCAGGCGAACTATTATTGGTATATTGATATTGCCTAATTTCTGGTAGGCATCAATTACACCTTGTGCTACACGATCGCAGCGTACGATACCTCCAAAAATATTGATAAGGATGGCTTTTACAGCAGGGTCTTTTAAAATGATCTTGAAACCAGCTTCCACTGTTTGCGCATTAGCACTACCACCCACATCGAGGAAATTGGCCGGTTCTCCACCACTAAGTTTTATCATATCCATAGTTGCCATGGCAAGGCCAGCACCATTTACCATACAGCCTACATTGCCATCGAGTTTTACAAAATTTAAATTGAACTGTCCGGCTTCTACTTCAGTCGGGTCTTCTTCTGTTACATCTCTTAAAGAGGCAAGATCGGGATGGCGCATCAATGAGTTTTCATCTAAGCCCATTTTACAATCTACTGCTATGATTTTGTCATCAGCTGCTTTAAAAAGTGGATTAATCTCCAGCATAGCACAATCTAAACCGATATATGCATTGTATAAATTGGTTACAAATTTTACACAGTTCTTAAATGCTGCACCACTAAGTCCAAGATTGAATGCGATCTTTCTTGCCTGGAAAGCCTGCAAACCACCAGAAGGGTGTACCCACTCTTTGAATATTTTATCTGGAGTGTTGTGTGCTACATCTTCAATATTCATTCCACCTTCGGTGCTGTACATAATAACGTTTTGCCCTTTTGTACGGTCTAATAAAATAGAGAGATAGAATTCTTTTCTATCACTAACGCCATCATAATACATATCCTGGGCTACTAATACTTTATTTACCACTTTACCTGCAGGTCCAGTTTGAATAGTTACTAATGTGCCGCCCAAAATTTTATTGGCGAAATCACTTATTTCTTCCAGGCTTTTACCAACTTTTACTCCGTTAATTCCGTTTTCCTTTATTGCTCCCTTGCCACGACCGCCTGCATGTATCTGTGCTTTAATTACGGCGAAATTGCTGCCTGAATCGTTTTTTATCTGACGATATGCTTCTTCTGCTTCATGAACGGTACTGCATGCATATCCATCTTGCACTGGTACATTGTAACTCTTTAATAGTTGCTTAGCCTGGTATTCGTGTAGATTCATTATATAAAGATTTGCGGCGAAGATAAGGATAGTGGATAGAATCTTAAACAGCTCACCGTTTTTTTAGATGAAGTATCTTAGTGCTATGAAATACCTTTTTATTTTTTGTATGAGTTTGTTGTTTTCCTGTAATAGTTCGCAGCAGCTGGGAAAAAGGACTATAGAATGGCCTCAAAGAAAGGGTTCGGTAACAGGTTCTGAATTTTATAAAAAAGCAGCAGCCATGAATTGGGCACAAAGAGATTCGTTTGTTGTAAAGGAAGTATTGAAAGGGAATATCCCTGATTTTCTAAAGCAATTTAAACCAATATCAGTTTCAATTATGGACCCTGAAACTGGAAAAAAAATTAACGCCAACTATTTTGTAGCACCGGATTATTTAAGTGTTGGCACCAATGACGATTGGGCAAGGGTTAATATATCTCCTAAAGCAGCACAAAAAATTGCAGATGATTTTGATTGTTTCTTGCCTACTAAAAAAATGGTGGATGATATTTATAAATCGGCCACAGTAAAACTGGAGCCAATACCAATGTATGCATTCAGAGATAGTACCCCTACGATGTGGCAACATCATTTGATAATTGAAGGACAGCGAAAAGGTAAAAAAGGGCTCATAGCTGGTATAAAGAAAGATGTCGTTATCACAGAAAAGATAGTAATGGATAAAAGACCTGATCGGGTGGCGATCTATGGTTGGCATCAATTGAATGGTCAACCAATACAACCTCTATATACCGGGCATATTTATTGGTGGGTCGATTACAGTCAGGGTATAAGGTTAGTATATCGAAATATTCAGGTGGATGGGAAATGGATAGATTATATTGATGTACTAAAAAATAAAACGCTTCAACGGCTATTATGTGATGAAGGCGACTGTAATTTTTATCGGTACGATTACTAAAAGCAATACTTCAAACACTCAAAAATCTGTGGCTTTATTTTAATTAACAGTTTTACCACCAATATATACCTTTGCGGGATTATCTTGCAAAGGTTTTATTAATTGTAATAAAAAAAAGTATTCTGAGAAAGGTTTTTACATATTTATTGTTTGGTTCATTGTTCTTAAATGCATCTCAAGTTTTTGCTCAAGAAGAAGTAATTAAGGAATTTGGCAATAGGGTAAGATCTGGTGGTGGGATTGGAAGGGGTGGATTAGGAAATAGTGATAGCTTGCGTACCAGAAACAAACTTGAAGACTCGATTACAATTAGTTTCAGATTCAAAGATTCTACTGTTACTTCCAAACTAGATTCATCTGTTTCTGACTTTACAAGAAGATTTCCAATCCCAGCTACGCATATTTTTTTAGGCAATACAGGAAATGCTGCAAAGTCATTATTGTTCTCTCCACAATTTTCAGCTGGGTTTAATACAGGATTTAATGCATTTGATATTTATACTTTTAATCCGGAGACCGTCCGGTTTTTTAATACCACCAGACCTTATTCTGAATTAAACTATCAGTTAGCAAGCCGATCGGAGCAAATAATTGATCTTTTGCATACGCAAAACCTTAAACCGGATTGGAACATGGCATTCCGATACCGGCTTATTAATGCTCCGGGCTTTTTTAAAAGCCAACAAACCAATCATAATAATTACCTCTTAAATTCATTGTATTCTTCTAAAAATAAGCGGTATAAAAATTACTTCATTTTAATTGGAAATAAACTCCAATCTTCAGAGAATGGAGGCCTTCAGGATACAACAGACTTTTTGAATAATCCAAATGGTGCCTACGATGATCGCTTTAATATTCCAACAAAACTTGGTAATCTAGGCGGATTTTCTGCGAATTTCTTTTCTACCAAAATAAATGTTGGGAATAAATATGATGATTTTACAGTCTTGTTAAGACAACAATATGATTTAGGAAAAAAAGATTCATTAGTAACAGATTCTACTGTGGTTCCTTTATTTTATCCCAGACTTCGTTTTGAACACACATTCAACATAGATAAGAACAAATACACTTATCTTGATAATAATGGCGATTCAGTATATTATAAAACCTATTATGACACTGCTTTACGAAAGCCAATCGATACATTAGTTGTTTCAGAAAAATGGCAAGTAATCAGTAATGACTTTTCTATTTATCAGTTTCCGGATGCCAAAAATTTACATCAATTTATTAAAGCAGGAGTAACTATTCAAAACCTTACAGCTGAATTTGCTGCAGGGAAAAATAATTTTTACAATATTTTCGGTCACGCCGAATATAGAAATAAAACCCGCAATCAGCAATGGGATATTGAAGCGAATGGCAAATTATATTTTACAGGATTAAACTCGGGTGATTTTGAGGCCTCCATCAGTTTACAACGATTATTGGGCAATAAAATTGGTTATCTAAAAGCAGGCTTTGAAAATACCAACCGAACTCCGTTTACTATTTTTGATAGCCGTAGTAGTTTTTATTTATTAAAAACAGCAGTCAGTTTTAAAAAAGAAAACAATACGCATTTATATGCTTCCTATTTTCTGCCATCATTTAAATTCAGATTGACAGGGCATTATTATTTGCTTTCTAATTATGCTTATGTAAAGAATTATTATCAGTTAGATCAGGAGAGTAGTCTTTTTAATGTTTTGCAAATAGCTGCAGAGAAAACGTTTAAATTGGGTAAGCATTGGAATTGGCATGCAGATGTATATTTTCAAAAAGTGATTGGAAATGGACCGGTAAATGTGCCAATGATATATACCCGCAATAGAATTGCCTATGAAGGTAATCTTGGATTTAAAAATCTGGATATAGCATTAGGAGCAGAATTGAGATATAGAACAGCTTACAAAGCTGATGGTTATTCGCCTTTACTAGGTCAATTCTTTTATCAGGATAGTATTGTCATAAAAAATGAATTACCAGATATAGCAGCTTATGTTCATTTCCGAATAAAGCCATTTAAAGCATTTGTAAGGGCAGAAAATTTAAATTCAGCCAGAGCTTCTAATGGTTTTGGCTTTACCAGAAATAATCTTATAGCTCCTGGATATGCTTATCCAGGTCTTGTAATCAGGTTAGGTGTTTATTGGGGTTTTGTTAATTGATTGATAATTAATCAGTAAACTGATTAAACTCACCTATTGCGGTTTTAATTATTCAATATTTGATAGTACCTTTGCTTTGCAAATGAAAAAAATCCTAACATCAATAGTGCTAGTGTGCTACCTTATCCTTACTTGCGGATTGGTAGTCAATCAGCATTATTGTATGGATCGTCTGGCTTCCACACAATTATTCGCAACTTCGCAAAAAGTTTGTGGTAAATGTGGAATGCATACTGACGAATCGAATGGATGTTGCAGAGATGAAGTGAAAGTGGTTAAATTGGTACAGGATCAGAATAAAATTCCTGTTGTTACTTATGAACTCCCTTCGTTACAAGAGCTTTCTTTTACTCCTTCTAGTTTTTTAGTTTCATTAGTTCAGAACGTTGATGTTCAACGTCATTTTTATAATCATTCTCCACCTCTTCTATCTGCTCAGGACACCTATTTGCAGATCAACGTTTTTCGTATTTGATACTATTAAATATTTTTCTTTTGTTACTATAAAGTAATAGTAACCTTGATTTATGTATGGTACATATATTAATATCTCTTTAATTTTAAATAACTAATAAATAATAATAAAATGAAAACATTAAGAATATTCTCATTGGTTGCTTTATTTACAGCAGTATCAATGGTAGCAGTCGCACAAAAAAGTACAGAAACTTTTAAGGTATCAGGTAACTGTGGTATGTGTAAAAAAACAATTGAAAAAGCTGCAAAAGAAGCAGGTGCTACAGAAGC
>JAHEMM010000036.1:9759-24972 GCA_024643655.1 Chitinophagaceae bacterium
GATGGATTGTTGCAAAGATGGCAAGTGCACCAAAGAAGGACATGATGGTAAGGATTGTTGCAAGAAAGCTGATATGAAGATGGATTGTTGTAAAGATGGCAAGTGTACTAAAGAAGGACATGATGGTAAGGATTGTTGCAAGAAAGAAAAAGAAGACGAACACAAAGGACACAAACATTAATTATTAATTAGGGTACTCCGGCCCAATGCCGGAGTACTATTTAATAGGTTATGATCAAACTAATAAAATCTTTATTGGTGTTGTCTGTAATAATGTTGATAACACAATCCTTATATGCACAACCTAAACAAGGTAAGCAAGCATTTGAAATTGCATTGCCTTCGTTAACTGGAGACACATTGAAGTTGTCATCATTAAAAGGGAAAGTAGTATTGCTCGATTTCTGGGCATCATGGTGTGGGCCTTGCAGGTCTGCAAACAAGGATATGGCAAAATTATATTCAAAGTTTAAGGATAAAGGATTCGAAATATTCAGTGTTTCTTTAGATGATAATATTAATGCCTGGGAAAAAGCTGTGAAGAAAGATAAGATCACCTGGTTACAGGTAAATGATAAGGGAGGGTGGAATGCGAAAACAGCAGCACAATGGCAGATATATGCTTTGCCTACAACTTTTCTTGTAAGCAAGGATGGCAAATTGTTGGCGATGGACCTTACGGAAAAACAACTAGAGAAAGCACTTAAAGATTTATTATAAGAATGATCATAGCCAGGGAGAGCATGGTTATGAAAAAAATATTTATTTTTTTGATGTTGTTTGGAGGCTTAACAGCTTTTGGGCAGAAAAATAATACGCAAAAGACTGTCGCTTCGGCAGTAAAAGACTCAACAATTACTATTGAAGTATTTGGTAGCTGTGAAATGTGCAAAATGCGTATTGAAGAAGCAGCTAAAGGTAAAGGTGTAAAAACGGCTATTTGGGATGTAGACACAAAATTACTTTCATTACAATTTGACCCTTCCGTAACAACTACTGCAAAAGTGGAACAACGGATTGTCGATGCCGGTCATGATACGAAAGATAAAAAATCAAAAGAAAACATTTATAAAGAGTTGCCAGACTGTTGCCGTTATCGGGATGCGGCTAATACTAAGCATAGTGATGATGAAGATATGGATGTTATGGGAGTGGTGATGGAATCGGATGAAAAAGGAAACTTTAAGCCATTACAGGGAGCTTCAATTTTTGTTGATGGTACTGCTGAAGGAGTTGCCAGTAACGAAAATGGTTATTTCAAACTTACATTATCAAAAGAAACTTCTTTAGTAGTAAGCTATGCAGGATTTGTTTCTAAAAAAATAGAAATTAAACCAGGGCAGCATATCAATATTGTACTAAATACTAAAAATGAGTTGCAGGAAGTAAAAATTACTTCGAGAAGAAAATCCAGTTTTATATCGCCTACTTCCTCTATTCGTACGTTGGTGATGACAGAAAAGGAACTTTTCAAAGCAGCCTGTTGTAATTTGAGTGAAAGTTTTGAAACGAATCCTTCTGTTGACGTTTCTTACAATGACGGTGTAACTGGTTCAAAGCAAATTCAGTTATTGGGCTTATCTGGAAACTATACGCAGTTAACACTTGAAAACCTTCCAGGGCCAAGAGGTATAGCAACACCGTGGGGATTAAATTTTATTCCAGGAACATGGGTTGAATCTATTCAACTAACAAAAGGTGTTGGCTCAGTTGTGAATGGTTATGAAAGTATTGCAGGTCAAATTAATGTCGAATTAAAGAAACCAGAAAGTGCAGAGCAGTTGTATGCAAATGTCTATGTAAACAATATGGGTAAGACTGATTTGAATCTGAATCTTTCAAGAAAATTAGGCAAGAAGTGGTCAACCGCCTTATTACTCCATAATGCTTTTTTAAATAACAATAAAGTCGATTTTAATAAAGATGGTTTTAGAGACTTGCCAACTGGTAGTTTGTTTAGTGCCATGAACCGTTGGAAATATGACAACAGCAAAGGATTGTTAGGACAATTTGGATTTAGAATTTTAATGGATGAGAAAATTGGCGGACAAACTGCATTTGAACCTGCTAAGCACAAACTTACAACCGATTATTATGGCTTAGGAATTAACACAAAGCGTTATGAAGCTTTTGCAAAAATTGGCTATGTATTTCCTGAAAAGCGATACAAAAGTTTTGGACTACAACTTTCTACTTATAAACATGAGCAGGATTCTTATTTTGGGTTAACAACGTACGATGCTACGCAAACAAATTTCTATACCAATTTTATATATCAATCAATCATTGGTAATACAAATCATAAATTCAGAACCGGTGCAAGCCTGGTTGCTGATAAGTTTGATGAAATGTACAAGACCAATAACTACAAAAGAAATGAAGTTGTTGCTGGTGGCTTTTTTGAGTACACATACTCTCATTTAAAAAAACTTGATATAATTGCAGGTATTCGTGGTGATCATAATAATTTATTCGGATTCTTTGTCACACCAAGATTGCATATTCGGTATCAACCTGCAAGAAAAACTGAAATTCGTATAGCATTTGGTCGTGGACAGAGAACTTCCAACATCATTGCAGAAAATTCAAGTGTACTGGTAAGTTCAAGACAAGTTAATATTTTAAATGCATCACCGGGGAAAGCCTATGGTTTAGATCCGGAAGTGGCATGGAGTAAAGGAATTAGTCTTGATCAAAAGTTCATGCTGTTCAACAAGACAATTACATTCGGCTTAGATTTTTTCAGAACAGATTTTCAAAATCAGGTTATTGTAGATGTTGATAATTCTGCAAGACAGGTTAATTTTTATAATCTGGATGGCAAGTCTTATTCAAATAGTTTTCAAATTGAAACAAATTATGATATTATAGAAAAACTTGAATTAAGATTAGCGTACAGGTTGTTTGATGTAAAAACAACCTATCATAGTCAACTATTAGAAAGACCTTTAGTTGCCAAACATCGTGGTTTTGCGAATGTAGGGTATGAGGTAGATGGATGGAAATTTGATTATACGGTAACCTATAACGGTACCAAAAGGATTCCATCAACTTTAGATAATCCTGTTCAATATAAAATTGAAGACAGGTCACCTTCATATGTGTTAATGAATGCACAGGTCAGCAAAAGCATTGGAAAGAAATTTCCAGTGGATATTTATTTAGGCGGAGAAAACCTGACTAATTTTTATCAAAACAGAGTAATTATAGCACCTGATCAGCCTTTCGGTTCATATTTCGATGCATCGATGGTTTGGGGTCCTGTTTCAGGCCGGATGTTTTATGCTGGCGTAAGATTTAAGATCAAGTAGTGTAATTTATTTTTTTGTTTTAAATCTAAATGAAAAACCAATTGCAACATAATTATCAGGTGCGGTTTTTGAAATACCGAATCCGCTACTAATATCAATTTTTGTGTTATTGGAGAAAAAATAAGCCAGTCCAGCATCTACACTATGTTGGGCTGGTTCATTTTTTTTAATAGATCCAAATGCTTCAATATAAGCATACCAATTATTTCCTATATTAATACCCGGGGCTATTGTATAAATCCATGCCGGAGTTTCATCAATCCCATCCCATTCTGCGCCCAAATTATATCCTAAACCAACTCTTTCAGATAAACTATGCGACATTGTAAACCTGAAATTCGGAGCAAGATTTGGAGTTTTGAACTTTGAAGACGATAATCCTGGTATTCCAATATGGAAAATGAGTGATGTCTTGGGAATAATTCCTTTTTCTTCCCATAAGGCGATTTTACTGCCGATCTGAATTGGAACAAGACCAGTTTCAAATTTATTTCCTTGGGGAAGTATAAGTGCAGTTTCTTGAGATACAAACTCTGTAATCAGTCGTAACTCAAAACGCTTATTAATTCCATATTTCCACAAACCAGTCGGATGAACAAAGGTTTTTAATTTTTTATCATTTTCAATGTTAAAACCAAATTCGCCTTGAAAATATCCTTTAGGTACTAAATAGGAAGATTCAGTTTGATCTGGACGATCAGTATCAATTTTTTCTTGCGCAAAAACTGTCGTATTGAGAAATGCTATTGCTATTAAGTTATAAAATAGTTTTTTCATTAATGCAAATATATAATTTGAAAAACAAAATTTTTTTCTTCTTTCACTACCTGTAGATTTGCCACCCCAAACAATAAACCTATGGACCTATTATACTCTCAGCATATTGCAGCTACCTTAAATTTATCATTAAAACAGGTAAGCAGTGTTTTTGATCTTCATACCGAAGGTGCAACGTTACCTTTTATTGCCCGATATAGAAAGGAAGCCACAGGAAACATGGATGAAGTACAGGTAGGAAATGTACTCGAGCAGATCAAATATTTTAATGAACTTGAGAAAAGAAAGGAAACGGTTATCAAAACAATTGATGAAGCAGGAAAGATGACTACCGAATTGAAAAAACGTATTGATGCATGTATCAATGCAACTGAACTCGAAGATATTTATTTACCATACAAACCAAAGCGAAAAACAAAAGCAACGGTTGCTATTGAGAAAGGGTTAGAACCATTGGCAACTATTTTATTTAATCAGGGATCAATTGATGTAAAAAAAGAAGCTGCTAACTATTTAACAGATCAGGTAAAAGATATAGAAGAGGCTTTGCAAGGAGCAAGAGATATAATGGCCGAATGGATCGCAGAAAATGAAACAGCAAGAAATAGTATCCGAAAAATATTTGCTGAATCTGCAGTATTTACTTCAAGAGCTTTAACTACAAAGAAGGAGGAAGCAGAGGCTCAGAAGTATAGAGACTATTTTGACTATAAAGAACCCTTGGCGCAATGTCCGTCGCATCGAATTCTTGCCATCAGAAGAGGAGAGAAAGAAGGGTTTCTTATAATGGATATTAATATTGAAAAAGAATTTTCTATCGATGAATTGAAAAGAAAATTTATTACTGCCTCCAATGAAGCCTCAAAACAATTGGGTTTGGCAATTGAAGATGCTTTTTCCCGTTTATTGAAACCATCTATTGAAACCGAATTCAGAATGCTCAGCAAAACAAAGGCGGATGAAGAAGCTATCAAAGTGTTTGCAGAAAATCTTCGTCAACTTTTATTAGCATCACCATTAGGGCATAAAAGAATTATGGCTATTGATCCGGGGTTTCGAAGTGGTTGCAAAGTTGTTTGTTTAGATGAACAAGGGACATTTTTAAAGTACAATACTATTTTTCCTCATCCACCCCAAAACGATTGGAACGGTGCGGTTCAAACAATAAAAGAACTGGTTGCCAAATTTGATATTGATGCAATTGGTTATGGAAATGGAACAGCCAGTAAAGAAACAGAACAACTGGTAAGAGGAATTGATTTTGGAAAACCGGTTGCTGTATTTATGGTGAATGAAAGCGGGGCATCTATTTATTCTGCCAGTGAAGTAGCAAGAGAAGAATTCCCAGATGAGGATGTTACAGTCCGGGGTGCTATCAGTATTGGAAGAAGATTGTTGGATCCACTTAGTGAATTGGTAAAAATAGATCCTAAGAGTATTGGGGTAGGGCAGTACCAGCATGATGTCAATCAAAATCGTTTGAAAGAATCGCTTGACCAGACAATAGAAAGCTGTGTAAATTTTGTTGGTGTGGATGTAAACACGGCAAGCAAACATTTATTGTCTTATGTTTCCGGTCTTTCTAATGCTGTTGCAAAGAATGTAGTAGAATACAGAATGAAGAACGGACCTTTTAACAATCGAGAAGAATTGAAAAAAGTTTCCTTACTTGGACCAAAAGCATTTGAGCAATGTGCAGGTTTTTTGAGAATTATAAATGCAAAAAATCCATTGGATAATTCAGCGGTACATCCTGAAAGTTACCATGTAGTGGAAGCAATGGCAGCAAAAGCAAATTGTTCTGTACCTGAATTGATACAAAGTACAGCAACCAGAAAGCAATTGAATGCAAAAGATTTCATTTCTGAAACGATTGGTCACTTTACAATTGAAGATATTTTAAAAGAATTGGAAAAGCCCGGAAGAGATCCCCGTTCGCCAATTGAAGAGTTTCGATTTGCAGAAGGAGTTAGCAGCATGGAAGACTTAAAGCCCGGCATGAAAATTCCTGCTATTATTACTAATGTAACCAATTTCGGTGCATTTGCAGATGTAGGAGTAAAGCAGGATGGATTGATACATATCTCACATTTAGCCAATCGTTTTATCAGTGATCCGAATGAAGCAGTGAAGCTGGGACAAAAAGTAATGGCAACAGTGTTGGAAGTAGATATTGCAAGAAAAAGAATTGCATTATCACTTAAAGATAGTGGAACAGTTAGCCGGGAACAAGTGAAGCCCGGAAGAAAAATTATTGATAAAAACGTAAAGCCGTCTCCAGCATTAAATCCTTTTCAAGCGAAATTGGAGGAGTTGAAGAAAAACTTCAAGTCATAAGTTTATAGATTAATTAATACTTACAGTGGCTTATGATTTCAGTTTGAATAGTTACGAATCATCAAGTAGGATGATTTATGTTTTAAAATATAAGTACAAAAACTTATTATTTTTAATAACCAATGACAATCGCTACAGCTATAAATATCATAGCTAAAAGCATTGTATAGATAAATAATGGTAATGCAAGTTTGAACCATTTTTCAAAAGGTATTCTAGACAATCCCAGCATTGCCATCAATACCCCATTAGTAGGAATGATAATATTAGAGAGTCCATCACCTAACAAATATGCGAGTACAGCGGTTTGACGAGATATACCTAGTATGTCTGACATCGGACTCATCAATGGCATAGAAACTAACGCCTGACCTGAAGCAGATGGTATGAAAAAATTCAGTCCGGATTGGAAAAAAAGCATGCCCTCAGCGGCAGCTATTTTTGGCAGTTTTACCAGTCCTGAACTTGCATTATGAAGAATTGTGTCGATTATCATACCTTCTTGTAATACCACAGATATTCCCCGTGCCACACCTACTACTAATGCAGGAACAATCATAATCTTTAAACCTTTTGTGAATGCTTCCATTGATTCATCACCTGTCATACCAGAAATTTTTGTTACGACTATTAAAATTCCAATAAAACATGCACTCATTTCTATCAAACCCCAACCAATCGTTTGCACAGCAATAAGGATTGCCGCATAAGAAAGTACAAAAAAGAGAAGTATATAGATATGTTTTCTTGCTAATTTTTGATGCTCAAATATTCCAAATTCATCTAAATCAAAACTGTCATTTTTCATCAAACTTTTTGATGGGTTCTTTTTTACTTTGTCTCCATAGCGAATGATAAAGTAAAAGCCAATTATCGCATATACTAAATAGATAATAAACCGAAATCCTATTCCAGATCCGATTGGAAGTTCTGCTATAGTTTGAGCAATCTGTACTGTAAAAGGATTAGTAACACCAGAACTCCATCCCAAATAAACAGGGATTGATAATAAACCGAATCCAAATAAACGGTCGTAACCTAAACTTTTCGAAAGAAAAAGAAAAACGGGAATCAACGCTATCGTTTCTGGTCCTATTCCCATAAAGGCTGAACCAGAAAAAATTGTCATATAGATAAAAAAAAGAAGAAGTTTTGGTTTCTTTTTGAATTTCCCAATTAATGCAAAGAGAAATGCATTAATGGCACCTGTATACTGAATCAATGTAAAAACAGCGCCAATGATAAAAACGTAAAACACAAGAATGGCAGAGTCTGCCAGCCCTTTTGGTATAGCACTAAGTACACCAAGTGCAGATACTGGCGAAGACTTACCTTCCGAATTTTCTCCAATGGTAGCGGCTTCAATTGAATAATGTTTGGGAATCTTCTTATAACTATTTGGTACAACTACGGTCTGCTTCATACTACCATAGTTTCTTGTTGTACGATCAAAACTTCCGCTAGGTATAAAGTAAGTAAGAACTGAACAAAGAACTATTATCAAAAAAAGGAAAATGAATACATGAGGGATTTTGAAGTTTTTCATTAATTAATCTATTAGTTATAATGAAGTACAATGGGATTGTATGAGACTTTGGTATTCTGCCTTATTCTTAATTCAAACTTTTTTGTATAAATTAAATTGTGCATAGTCTTCGAGTAATCCTGTAGAAAGGGAAATTGAGCCCTAGCTTTTCGTAAACCAAATACAACAAATTTGCATGGACTAACCAAAAGCAAAGTCTGAACTAATAAAATATACCCAATGTTGTGTAACATATTTTTATTATAATCCTAAATCTTTTTTAAGGTTAGTGATTTGTATATAATGTCTATCGATGTGAAATCTAATAAATTCCAGTCTTTGTAAAGCATTTAATGGCCCACAAAGGAAATGTGGGTATATAATTTCTTCGAGTGGTAAATTCTCCAGGATTGGGATTAGATTTAATAATAAATCATCACAATTTCTAAAATGAGAAGTCCATATGGCTAAACTGTATTTACCTTGAGGAGTGGCAGATGGTGGAGCCTTTTCTTTTGTTTCCCATGTTTTATTAATTATTTCTTCAATTGATAATCCATTGTTTTCACTATTACCTGACCACACAGGCTTACCTAGTCTGAAATTTTCTGCAGCGGTGTAAATTAAATCAAACCCGCCTCTTTCTGCCAAGACAAGATGTTCCATAATTTCTTGTATACTCCATTGGTCTTTAGCCAATTTATTTGCACCATCAGTAGCATTAATATTTACAACAAGGTTAATAATTCTCTCCCGAGATATTTTAATTTCATTGAGCAATAAATTAACTCTATTTTCCATTTTTGATGTCTTGAATTAGTTTTAATTATTAGATTGGTGTTTTAAGTTGCACAAGATTTTAGTGTGTGGCTTGTTATGGGAAATCAGCTATACACATGTTGTTGGCATTAGTTATTTAGATACTACAAATGTTTTCAACATTTTTTTACTTAAGGAATTTGGCACTTCAGATATCAGAGCATACCTGCCGGCTTCAAGAATTGCAGTGAAGTAGCCAGTATTACCTGTTGGCATATCATTTACGCCACCCAAAAATGTAATAGCCCGAGGTGCAGGCTCAATTAAACCTTTTGGGTCAGCCCAATTCATCCAATTTTCTAAATCTTTTAGATCGGCATTTTCATCGAGTTTAACCAAATTAATATCATGACCAACAAAATTTTCGTGTACAATTTGATCTTTAAAATATACCGAAAAAATATGTTTACCAGAACTAATAGTGTCATTAAATATAATTCCTTCAGTACTTGAAACAGAGATATTGATATCGGGCACCAATGCTTTATTGCCAGAATTAATATCTGTTACAACGATATCCTTTGTCATTCCCATGGAAGTATGAAACATTCCGTTGCTCATTTTTACATAGCATTCGAGAATATATTTGCCTGGTTTTAAATTAAGTGTAGTTTCACCTATTTGATTTGGGGATACTAATCCAGAGCCGCCAACAAACACAACTTCGCCAAACCATTCAGGAAGTTTTGCAAATTCTGCATAACCTTCTTCAGTTTTTCCTTCCATAATAAGTTTCATGGCACTATCAAATACTGGAGCAACTAAGTTTTCTGCGTCTTTGGAAGTCTTTCCTTCCGGATATTTATCGATTAGAAAAAAATGCGTTTGTGTTGACTGATTCTTGTAACGAAAAGTATTCCAACCTGATGTTATAGAATCTGGCATCTGAAAATCCATATTCTCTGTTATTATTTCTATGGCTTCATCTTTTGTCTCTTTTTTATCACTTTTGCAGGATTGTATAAACAAGAAAGTAAATGAAAAACTACTTAATAGTGTTAAAGAAGTAATCACTCCGATAAAATTCTTAAAAGTACTCATGAGCTTTATTGTTTAGTTTAAGGTTAATTAATGCCAACTTTTTTGTGTATGATTAGTTGCATGGTTAAGCATATAATTTAACAAATAAAAACCAAATAAAAAATTCGCAAGAATTTTCATAATTTAATTCTAGCTATTAAATTATACATATTGTTATGCACGGGCATATTTCAAATTATTCTTTATCTATAGTTCAATAACCGAAAAACCAATATGTATATTTCCAGTTTCATTATCAACAAATAATTCTCTTTCTTTTATTGTTCCGTGACAAGATTTTTCAGAGCAAAAAAGGGAACCTCCTGCTAGTCTTACTTCCTTACTGTTTTCTGATTCTGTAATGTCCCATACATTACCTACAATATTTACTTTATCAATTTCAGAAATGGGAAGTTTATTCTCCGAAACAATAATCCGGTTATCTTTCATTACAATTTTCCAGTATTCATTATAAGTCGGAAGTCTTTTTTTTGCCCATTTGCAATATGCTTTTGCGTCATTATAACTTACTTGCGTTACCGGAAGTTTAGTTGAAGAAACTACATTAATTCCATCCGGTTTTTTCCAACTTGCACTATCTACTTTTTTAAAATTATATACATCTATTTGTACAATCGACCAGCCATATTTTTCAGCATCTGTGATATATCCAGTTTCTTTCACAAATTTTTCAAATTCAGCATAAGAAACTGGACTTAACTTTAATTCCTTTTCCTTGCAAGAAGCAAAAAGGAGTAGAAAAAAGTAAATGTATTTCCAGGTATTCAAAATAAATTCTGTTTTTAAATATTTCTAAATTCTAATGTTGTGATTTCGTTTTGCAGCTTGTACATAATGTTCAGGTCTTTCCGCTGTGCTGACATTCTGTTTTTCGTCAATCGGAATAGAAGCTGATTGAAAAACTAATGTTGAAGTTAGGTTATACTGTTGATACTTATGAGATAAACATTTATTTAAAACAGTATCAAAATGAATTATAGCTATTGATGTAGTGCGTAGCTTTTATTATTTTTTTGGTTTTAAAAGATCAATAAAAATTACTTTAAAAATTTCTCCTTCAATTGTATAAATCATTTCAGAAATTCCATTCTTGATTGTTGGTTGCTTTTTTTCAGCATTGTAGAATTTTACATTCATTAACTCATATGTGTTATCATCTATTTGAAGGAATATATTTTCGATCTTGTTATTTTCTACACGTACTTTTCCTGATATACATCTGGAAGTTTCATCTTCAAAAAAGGATATGAATACATTTTTATGCATGCCATCTAACACAGGGTTTGCTCCTCTGTTATCAAATGCATTCTGTAATCTAACAAAACAATCTTGTGCATTTGCAGTCAAAAAAAATAAACTTAGAACTAATAAACTTAAAATATATTTCATTTTTTTTAGTTGTACTTCAGTTTTTTTTTCATAAAAGCCAAGTCAAAAAAAGTTGTTATGATACGATTAGTTTCTGTAATCCTCCCTCACCGGATTAAAAACATCTATTACTTTACAATCGGTTATTGCAATGGCAGAGTGTACCACATTGGAAGGGATTATATAATACATACCCGCAACAAGCTGACAATGTTTGCCATCAATCGTCATATCTAAATTTCCTTCTATAATATAGGTGATCTGCTCTTGCTCATGATGATGGGATGGCAATATGCTTCCGGCTTTTATCTCTACAAGGCCAAAAGTCATAGATGTACCATGTGCATAATAACCAGTTAAGCCGGGGGCTAATTCTTTTGCTGATAAATCATTAATCTGTTGCATATAAAAAAGTAATTTAAAATCTTCGGAGTATAAAGTCTCCCTGTGGGGGATTTAGGGGGCCTCAAAATAACAAAAATTACCGCCTACCCATTCCTTATCCTTATTATATCTTACACCAATCATTTTCCCCTTGCTTAAGCGGCCAAGGTTATTAACGGCAAAGGGTCTTGCTTCGCCTTCTTTCCAGAAATAGAACATTCTTATTTCTGCTTTGGCTGGAACATCCGGTGTCAATATCACATCCGCATACTTGACCTTTTTTTGCAGTATCCAGTTTTCTGGATCTTTTACATTGTCAATATCTTGTTGTGTAATATCTATTACAACACCTTGCCCGGCAAAAGAAAAGAGTGGTTTTAATACATAATTTTCCAAGTCTGCAGGAAGCTGCTTTACTTCATTCAGGTAAAAAGTTTGCGGTACATAAGGGTGATTGATTAGTGGCAAAGTGAATTTACTGATGCGGTAAAACCAATCAGGATGTGGGCACCATTCTACATCCAACTCTTCAAAAAACAATTTTCCTTTCTCCTGTACTTCTGCAGATTGCTGATGAAGATCATCAAAAATTACACGGTTGTAAATTCTTTTGACTTCCGTTTTCTTACCATCATTCAGGTAGTATAATTTCTTCCCTTCTTTAATTAATTCAGTAAGGCACACCATTTTAATACCCACATAATCTTCAGTGCAATAAAAATCAATTCTTGTTTTTTGTTGTCGGGGAAATATTTCCAATAGTATCACATTCTCTGATTGGTGATTGCCTAAAATTATTTCTTTTAATAATTTAATATATGATTCTCTGTCATACCCGTTCAGATAGCAACTAAAGTTTTTCGGAACCGGGAAATGATTACGAAACGTATCATCTAGTAATATTTCATAAGCGAACAGGGTAGGGAACCCCTGCATTTCTATTAGCTGTGGTTCATATTCGCCAGCTTCATTAATGCAGATGCCAAAATCAAAAGCTATAAATTGTGTATGAGCATTTACGCCAGGGCTTTTTACATTTTCTGGAATAGACTTGTCGGTCAGTTTAATAAACTTCGGGTCAATGATTATATCTACAATACTTTCGCAGGCATCAATTATTTTTTTTGTAAAATCTTTGGTAACAAAAATTGGGGTTTCTGCTACACGAAAATCCAATTCGTCAGGATGTGCTGCATGTAATTCTTTTAAAAAGTGTTCATATTTTTCTTTAGTAAAAGCATCGTTATAAGCCTTGCGAATTGCTGGTATCATACTGCATATTTAGATGTGGAAGATACTAAATGCAAAGCGGTCAACAAAAGAAGAAAAGTATTAAGCTAAAATTTCCTGAAACTTTTCAATCGACTGATTTAAGAAATTAGGAAGAATATGGGAGTAGGTCCAAACAATTTTATCAGGATCTTCCAAATGTTCAAGCATACTGTTCAATTTTTCTTCCCCATGGTTTTCAATAACCGATTTTCTTTTTTCCTCAGTTTGCAGGTGTAAGCTCATACCAGGTGCATCAGCTTCTGGATGAAATTGGGTGCCAATCATATATTCATTAAAGCGAATACCCATCACCGCTCTTTCATATGGTACATGCGGACGGCTTTTTTCAATACAAAGAATTTTGGCTCCCATTTCATTCAACAATTGAAGATTAGGTTGTATTACCTGAAAATCACGGCTATCTACTCCATAAAATGGATCTTTCAAGCCATCAAAAACAGGCTCATCTTTTCCTGCATCTAACATATGCATAGGAAAAACGCCAAATGAATTTGATTTTCTTTTGGTAACAATACCAGCATTAAAAAAGCGAGAGGCTAATTGAAATGAATGACAGATAAAGAATATATATTTCTTTTGTGAGGTTCCTGGATTGTCATTCCATCTTTTCATGCCGTCTAGCCAACGGCACCACTTTATATCCCAATCATCATAGCGACTTTTCAATGGATCTCCCGGGCCTCCACTAGAAATATAAATATCGTAAGAGTTATCTGGTAGTTCGTCTTTCTGCCGAACATTAAATTCATCTGATTGCATTTCCAGATCATTACTTTCTGACCATTCTTTGAGTATTGCACGAATACATCGCATTCCCTGATTAGCATAACCATCATAGAGATCAAGGATTGCTACTTTTACAGACCTTTTTTCCATCCAACTCATTTAACAAACATACTGCTTTTTGAACGTTCAATAAAGCTATTTAGATTGCAGAATTACCCACAATTGTGGGTAATTTTTAACCAATATGAGGCTAAGGCATAGAATATATTGTACGAATTATTTTTTCTCATATACTTTTTCTCCACCAAGAAAGGTCTTTACTACTTTTACTTCCAGTATTTTCTCTGGTGTTACTTTCATCAGATCATTATCCAGTATTACAAAGTCGGCAAATTTTCCTTTTTCCAAACTCCCTTTTTCATGTTCTTCAAAATTAGATTTTGCTGCCCATATTGTCATGCCTTTTAATGTTTCTTCTCTTGTCAGAGCATTTTCCATTTGGTATCCATTTTCTGGCCAGCCTTTAGCATCTTTTCTTACAACAGCAGCATAAAAAGTTTTAAAAGTTGAAATATCTTCCACTGGAAAATCTGTACCTAGCGGCAACCATCCATTTTCGTTTAGTAATTGTTTATATGCGTATGCTCCGGTCACTCTTATTTTTCCAAGTCGATAGGCAGCCCAATACATATCTGATGTAGCATGTGTAGGTTGTACAGATGGAATAATGGAATTGGTGCCAAACAAATTAAAATCATAACGATTAACGACTTGTGCATGTTCAATTCTCCAGCGACGGTCATTTTTACCGTTCAGGTATTTTGCATAAATATTCAAGATTGTTCTATTACCGCTATCACCAATGGCATGCGAGCATAACTGCCAGCCTTTATCATATACCCAGTTTGCGACAGAATCAAAATGAGTAGGATTGCTTAACAGAAATCCGTAATGAGCAAGGCGATCGTTGTAAGGTTCAAGCAAACAAGCACCTCTGGATCCTAAAGCACCGTCACCATACACTTTAAAACTTCTAACATTCAGTTTGTCAGTTTTGATCATTCCTGTTTTCGCTGCATATGCATAATTTTTTTTGGCATCACTCAGCATTATAAACAATCTCATTTTTAATTCACCATCATCCTGTAATTTTTTTATTGATTCTACAGTTTCATAATCAAGTCCACAATCATCAATCGTTGTTAATCCCATAGAAAAACAATTATTCTGAGCAGTAAGCAATCCTTTTGTAAATTGTTTTTCAGTTATTACAGGTATTTTTTTTGAAACAAGTTCTTTTGCATTGTCAATAAGGATCCCGGTTAACGTGCCTTCCATTTCTTCAATCTCTCCACCAGTAAGTGTGTCACCTGCATTTATTCCTGCTATGTCTAAAGCAGCTTTATTGGCTAAAGCTGCATGTCCGTCAATTCTTCCAAGTAAGATGGGTCGTTCAGGAAATAATTCATTAAGCTTTTCATTTGTTGGGAATGTTTTTATGTCCCAGTCATTCTGGTCCCAGCCACGGCCGGTTATCCAACCTTCCGGATTTTCAATTGCAAACTGTTTTACTTTTTCAATGACTTCCTCCCAGCTATTAGTGCCAACAAGATTAACAGTTTGCAAATTCAT
>JAHEMM010000037.1 GCA_024643655.1 Chitinophagaceae bacterium
TTATAGAGCTTTCAATTTCCTGCACTTCGCTGGTCATTGTAAATATCAGGTCGCCTTTATTGTTTTTATTATGAAATGCCAGCGACTGGTCAACATATTTGTCGTATAAAACATTTCTAATTCGCCTCATAATGCGAAGTCGTAATCGTAATAAAACTTTTACAGCAAGGTATCTGAATATATTAGCAAACAAAATGCTAATTCCAATTATTGAACAAACAAAAACCAGTGCCATGAACTTGCCTTTGGTTTCAATGATTGAATAGAAATGATAATTAAAAAAGTCTTTCAGGTAGTTAATTGATACTGCAAATTCTGGTTTTGAATAAACTTCATTAGCTACATTTTTTTCAAACAAAAGTCCAAGTACCGGCACCAATAAAGCAAAATTGATTAAGCCGAAAATTATTCCTAGAATAGTAAAGAGTATATATTCTGGAAAAAAATGATGGAGTGGCTTTGCAAATGGAATAAGCCGCCTTAAAGTCTTCATAATTATAATGTATGCTGAAACGATAAAGGTAGATTATTTTTTGTGCAGTTTAAATGGCTACTTTTGAATCATTAAAATGCATTCAAAGAATCCAATAAGCTGTAGTATTTGTGTTTCCACATATAACCGTCCGGCTGCGTTGCGTTTGTGCCTTCAAAGTATATTGTCTCAAAGTTATCTGCCGCAGGAAATTATTATTGGTGATGATGGCTCTGGACAGGAAACAGCAGCGCTTATTGACGATTTCAAAAAGAAATCTCCGGTTGAAATAGTGCATGTTTGGCAGCCTGACGAAGGGTATCGGTTGGCAAGTTGTAGAAATAAATCATTTGCAAAAGCAAGCTCTGAATATATAATTCAAATAGATGGCGATCTTATTTTGCAAACAAATTTTATTGAAGATCATATTAAAAAAGCAACTCCTGGCACATTTATTTGCGGAACAAGGGTCTTATTAACTCCTGGTTATACTGATGAAGTAATAGAAAACAGTCAGTTTTTGGAACCCTCGTTGTTTTCAAAAAGTATAAGTAAGCGTTATAATGCCATTCGTAACAGTTTTTTATCTAAGGTTTTTTATCGTTTGCAAAGAAGCCCCAATCAGTACAAATATGTATTAGGAGCCAATATGTCTTTCTATAAAAAAGATCTGTTAAAAGTTAATGGATACAATGAGAAGTATAGTGGATGGGGTAAAGAAGATAATGATTTGGCAATACGACTTATAAATGCGGGTACTTCGCTCCGGGTTTTAAAATTTTCTGGAATTATTTTTCATTTATTTCATGCTGGCGAAGGACGCCATAAGTTAAAAGAGAATGAGGATATTTTAAAACAAACCATAGCGAACAATGTTACCTTTGTGCCAGATGGTATAAGCAGTTATTTAAATAGAGAATAAAATGGAAGAAGGAAAAAGACAAAAGCAAATAGCAGGACTGTTGAATGAGGAAATGAATACAATATTTCAACGCCTGGGATTAAACATGATAGATGGAGGAATGGTCTCTATTTCTGCTGTAAAGGTGACTCCAGATTTGCTGGAAGCAAGGTTTTACTTAAGTCTCTTTCAGGTAAAAGATACCGCTTCAACGTTGGAAAAAATTGAAAACCGGCATCATGAAATTAAAAAAGAGTTAGCAGCAAGAGTAAGACATCAGCTTCGCAGTATTCCGGTATTAAAATTTTATAAAGATGACACCTTGGATCATGTGTTTAAAATGGAAGAAATATTTAAAAAAATAGAAGAAGAGAAACGTAAGCCTCCAACCTCAGAAGGGGAATAGTTTTTAAAAAGGGTTTAATTCATTATCGAATTAAAAATCACTCATTTGGAAATAAGGGTATTATGCATTTTTTATTTGCCTGGAGATATTTTAAAGCTAAAAAATCTACTAATGCGATCAATATCATCGCATGGGTTAGTATTACAGCAATCATTATTGGAACTACTGCATTGATATTGGTGTTGAGTGTTTTTAACGGATTTGAGGGGTTAGTAAAATCGTTATATTCTTCTTTTTATACGGATGTAAGAATTTCTCCTTCTTCAGGAAAGATCATGATCATTACAGCTGAACAAATTCAGCAATTAAAAGGATTAACAGGGATTAAGAATTTTTCATTATCTGTAGAAGAAAAAGCGTTGGTACAGAATGGCGAATCTCAATCAGTAGTTTACCTTAAAGGTGTAGACGAAAATTACCGATATATAACAGGTGTGTCAGATAATTTAATGGCTGGAGAATATGATTTAGGTACAGAAGATGCACCTAAAATGATTTTGGGGGCCGGAGTAGAGAGTGCTTTGCAAATTTATGCCGATCAATTTGCCTCCCCATTAAAAATTTACTTACCAAGGAAAAGTAATACAGAGCAGATCAATATGCTTGAAGATATAAGTAATGACACCATACGATCGGCAGGCTCGTTTCGAATTCAACAAGACTTTGATAATAAATATGGTATTACTAATATTGACTTTGTAAAGCGGTCAGTAAAGCTTGGAAAGGATGATTATAGTTTTGTCGAAATTGTTGTTAAAGATCCTTCAGAAGCTGATAATATTAAAAGACAGCTAAAAAAGCTTTTTGGTGACAAGTATCTGGTTCAAAATAAATACGAACAAAACCAAAGCTTGTATGCTATTATGAACGCAGAACGTTGGGTGATTTATGGAGTGCTGTGCCTGATTCTTGTTGTTGCTGCATTTAATATGATAGGTGCTTTGACGATGTTAGTGTTGGAGAAACGTAAGGATATAAGTGTGTTGCATGCTTTGGGAGGGGATAAAAATTTTATTCAACGAATTTTTTTAAGCGAAGGAATGTTATTGGCATTAATAGGTTGTGGTGTAGGAATGTTACTTGCTTTATTGATTGCTTTTTTACAGGTCAAATATCATCTTGTTCCTTTAGCTGGCGGGTCATTTCTAATTGATTATTTCCCGGTAAAACTTCGATTCATGGATTTTTTATTAGTAGGAGCTACTGTATTTATCATTGCATTTATAGCATCATGGTTGCCATCTCGGAAAGCAGTAGCTCAAGATTTTTCGTTGCGAAGCGAATAGATTATCAGAATTAATAATCTCCTAAAGTTTCTGGAAGTTGAGCCAAAGCTTTTGCAAGTTGTTCATCATTTGGAGCTATGCCATGCCATTCATGAGTGCCTTCCATAAAGTCAACACCTTTCCCCATGGCTGTTTTCATCATTATTCCTATTGGTTTACCTTGTCCTGTTAATGACTTTGCTTTATTTAATTTGTCAACAACATCATCCATGTCGTTTCCATCCATCTCCAATACTTTCCAGCCAAATGCTTCAAATTTTTCTCCAATATTTCCAAGCCCCATCACTTTATCAGTGGGTCCGTCAATTTGTTGACCGTTCCAATCAATTGTAGAAATTAGATTATCAACTTTATGGTGTGCAGCAAACATTACAGCTTCCCAAATCTGACCTTCATCTAATTCTCCATCACCATGTAGGGAAAAAACAAGGTTGTTCTCACCATTTAGTTTTTTAGTTAAAGCGGTACCTATTGCTACACTCATTCCTTGCCCAAGAGAACCAGAAGCTATTCGAACTCCAGGCAAATGTTCATGTGTTGCAGGGTGTCCTTGCAATCTTGAGTTTATTTTTCGAAAACTAGCTAACTCTTTTACGTCGAAATAACCAGAACGAGCAAGTGTAGAATAAAATAATGGTGATATATGCCCGTTAGACAGAAAAAAAACATCCTCATTTTTGGCATCCATATTGAATGACGGGTCATGATTCATCACTTTGAAATACAAGGCGGCGAGAAAATCTGCACATCCAAGGGAACCTCCCGGATGGCCACTACTACATCCGTGTACCATTCTAACTATATCTCTTCTGATCTGTGATGCGATAGCCTTAAGTTCTGCCATAATATTTAGGTTATTGTTAAACTTTTTGTACCTTAATAGTTCAAACCATTAGTTAGCTGCAAAAATGCAGTCTTTTTTAATATAAATCCAACCAGATTAACCAACACACGAAAAAATCCAAAATATTTTGTGGTTAACTGAAAATTAATGTGTTAAGTGCAAAATACTTGACATTTTTATTTATTTTTCGATAAGATGAGCCTATTTTTGCACAACTTTTAAAGACCTACCATGCTGGAAATTCTATTAACTGCTTCTGTATCTTTTATCATCACTTTTTTGGCTATCCCGGTAGTCATTCAAATTGCTGAGTTGAAGAAGTTATACGATATTCCAGATGAAAGAAAAGTACACACACGGTTAGTAGCTTCTTTAGGAGGAATTGGAATCTTTGCCGGTTTTTTACTGGCATCACTTTTGTCTATTCAAGGATATCTCTATCCTGAATTTCAATATTTTTTTGCTGCAGCTTTGGTTGTTTTTTTTGTGGGCTTGAAAGATGATATTATGATATTGTCGGCTACAAAAAAATTTATTGGACAGATAATTGCAGCTTCAATTCTAATTCATCTTGGCGGTATTAGACTTGATAGTATGCATGGTCTTTTGGGATTTGAACAATTGCCAGAGGGATTCAGCCTTGCACTTTCCTATCTTACAATTATTGTAATAATAAATTCTTTTAATTTAATTGACGGTGTAGATGGACTTGCCTCTAGCCTTGGAATACTTACAATGATTGTATTTGGAAGTTATTTCTTTGCTATTTCATATCAAGCATATGCCTTATTGGCTTTTGCAATGGCTGGAGCTTTAGTTGCATTTATTATTTTTAATCATTACCCTGCCAAGATATTTATGGGAGATTCGGGTTCGTTAATGATCGGACTAATCAATTCTATCTTAGTTATAAAATTTATTAATGTTGCTAACCTGCCATTTGTAGCAATACCAGTACCTGCAGCAGTTGCAATTGGGTTTTCAATACTAATTGTTCCTTTGTTAGATACATTGAGAGTTTTTTCTATCAGAATATTAAATGGAAGATCACCTTTTACTCCTGATAGAAATCATGTTCATCACTTATTATTAGACAATGGTCTTAGTCATGCTGCGGTAACTTTTGTATGTGTTGGCATAAATGTTTGTTTTATTATGATTGCCTGGATGGGTAGATCAATAGGGCCGAATTATTTATTACTACTATTGCTAACGATTGCCTTTAGTGGTTTAGGAGTACTGTATTACAATAAAAGCCGTCGAAAAATGGTTGTTGCTAAACGAATTGATGGGGCAACTGAACTTAAAAAAGCTTCAAAAGTCGTTACGCTTACAAAAGAAGCAAACCACCTTGCAGATAATAATTAATAAACTATTTTTTCTGTTTATTTGAGTGCAACTGTTTGCAAATAGCAGCATTTTATTAGTTTTGTTATTCATTCGGAATTACTGGTAGAAAAAAAGTAAAAAAATATGTCAGAAGAAATTTCTTCCATTATTGCAGATGCAGATGATCATATGAAAAAAGCGATCAATCATTTGGAAATGGAATTGGTTAAAATAAGAGCTGGTAAAGCTAACCCACAAATGCTGGATAGCCTTGTTGTCGATTATTATGGTAATCCAACACCAATCAACCAGATAGCTAATGTAAGTGTAATGGATGCAAGAACGCTTACAATACAGCCATGGGAAAAAAATATGCTGCAACCAATAGAAAAATCAATAATTGGTGCCAACATTGGGGTTACACCGCAGAATGACGGAGTTATTATTCGGCTTTCTTTACCTCCGTTAACGGAAGATAGACGAAAAGAATTAGTTAAAAAATGTCAAGGTGAAGGCGAGCATACAAAAATTGCCATACGTAATATCAGAAGGGATGCAATTGAACATATTAAGAAACTTCAAAAAAATGGCTTAAGTGAAGATGCTGCTAAGGATGCAGAAGCAGATGTACAAGCAACTACTGATAAAAGTACGGCCGAAGTTGAAAAGCATTTGGAAGCGAAAGAGAAAGAAATAATGTCAGTGTAGCACTGATTTGTTAAATATTTTTAACCGGCAACATCAATTTGTGTTGCCTTTTTTTTGTCCGGAACATTGGCAAGATATACTCCAAACAGAATTATTGCAAGGCAAAGCCACTTGATCCAGGTTATTTTTTCGCCATCAATAAATCCCCAAAAAAGAGCAATAAAAGGAATTCCATAAGTTACTAATGATGCAAAGAGTATTCCCGCTTTTTTTACAAGAATATAAAATAAAGCTGTTGCAATAGCACTGCCGGCAATACCAAGGCCTACAGATGCCCAAACAGAATAAAGAACTTCTGCACTATTGAAGTTTAGTTCTAGAAATCCTTGGTGCCAGAGAATGTAACCGGTGGGAATAGTCATTGCAGCAAGTGACACTGTTGCAATGTGTACTGGGTTAAGACCTTTTAAATAATGACCAACCATATTTACATTTATTCCATATAAAAATGTAGCTGCAACAATTAATAAAGTGTAACCTAAATTTTCAAAGCTAATGGAAATATTATCCATTAGCATCGGAATAATAGTTAATAAAACCAACCCGATAAACCCTGTAACAACGCCCCAAATTTTTTGCGATTTAATATGATCCTTAAAAAAGAAGATGCCAATTATTACAACACAAATGGGTGTAAGGGAATTTAGTATACCGGCTAATGAGCTGTCAAGTTTAGTTATTGCCTCAGCAAACAAAAAAGCTGGTAACAGATTGCCTACAATTGCACTTAATAGAACAAGCCCTAATTTATTTTTCGGAATTTTTCTAAAATGAAAAAATGAAAAAGGTACAAAAACGAGGCCAGCTGAAAAAATACGGATTGCCGCTATCTGAATTGCTGACAGACCTCGCTGGCTATCATGCATTAATTTGAATGAACTTCCCCATATAATGCAAAGAATAATAAAAATAGTCCAGCTGATAAATTTGTTACTCATATTTAGAGGCTGCAAAGGTCATTAAATCACTTCAATATTTTTCATTTAATTCGGAAATATTAACAGTAAATATGAAACAGTATATTGCATTACATTTTATATGAATTTATATGGGTAATATTAAACTAAATAAAATATCAACAAGGGCTCCCAAAGAATTTGACAAAACGGCTACAAAAGAAAAAACTTCAAGAATTATTCAAGAATTAGACGATTTACAAAACCTATTGTATGCCGAGAGCAAACATTCAATTCTTATTGTAATTCAAGGAATGGATGCAAGTGGTAAAGATGGTGTAATTAGAAATGTAATGGGCAATATGAACCCCCAAGGAGTAAATGTTCACTCTTTTAAAGCTCCAACGGCTGAAGAATTATCGCATGACTTTTTATGGCGAATACATAAGAATACTCCGCAAAAAGGAATGATTCAGATATTTAATCGATCTCATTATGAAGATATTCTGATTACCAGGGTTCATAAATGGTGTGATGATATAACTGCCAAACGACGAATGAATGCAATTAATGAATTTGAAAAATTATTAATAGAACATAATAATACGCATATTCTCAAATTTTATCTACATATTTCACCTGAAGAGCAGCAGGAAAGATTACATGAAAGAATAAATGATCCTGCTAAAATGTGGAAGTATAACGAAAGTGATTTTGAAGAAGCAAAGCTTTGGGATATTTATATGGAGATGTATGAGGATGCGATCAATAACTGTAATGAACCTGAATGGACAATTGTATCTGCCGATCAAAATTGGTATAAAGAATATATAATTGCATCTAAGTTGTATGATTTATTAAATAGTCTTGGCATGAAATTTCCGGGGCTAAAAAAATAGATATTGAATTAAATATCGATAGAATTTAATGGCAGATCTGGCAAATTGTTTTATTTTGTAAAGTCAGATTTTGTAGCGAATGAAGTTATTATTTATACACACATTTAAAAATTAGTTTATGGGAATGATGAAAGAATTTAAAGACTTTGCCATGAAAGGAAGTCTGGTTGACATCGCAGTTGCCTTTGTTATGGGTGCTGCATTTGGAAAGGTGATTACTGCCTTTACCGAGGGAATTGTTTCACCACTAATTGGACTGATCGGAGGTACAGACTTAAGTAAAAATATGTATGTATTGAAGGAGGCAGTTATGGATGCTTCCGGAAAGGTGGTAACAGAAGCAGTGGCAATTAAGTGGGGCGATTTCATTACTCAGATTATTAACTTCATCATCGTAGCTTTTGTAATGTTCATAGTAATCAAGTCAATAAATGCGATGAAGAAAAAAGAAGAAGCAACTCCTGCTGGTCCATCTTCTACAGATGCATTATTGATGGAAATAAGAGATGCTTTGAAGAAATAGTAATATAAAAAGGTAATATTCCTTAAATACAATTTCCCTTACTTTTGTAAAGTCCTGTTATGGCTCTCATTTTATGCCACAGGGCTTTACTTTTTTAGCATTATTTAATTAATACGATAAGTGCAACCTACAACTTACCAGATAAAATTGCCTCAGTTTGAGGGTCCATTCGACCTTTTATTATTTTTTATTGAAAGAGACGAATTAGATATTTACAATATTCCTATCACTGGAATTATTAATGACTTTTTGGAATATATTCACCAAAGTGAAGAGCTGAATATTGAATTGAGCAGTGAATTTATTTTGTTTATTTCAACGTTGATGAGAATAAAAGCTAAAATGCTTTTGCCCCGCAAAGAAGTTGATGCACAAGGAAATGAAATTGACCCAAGAGAAGAACTGATTAATAAGATTCTTGAATACAAGAGATTTAAAGAAGCTTCTGCACAGATGGCAGAAATGGAAGCTTTAAGAATGTTAAGTGTAAAAAGAGGAAATATCCAGAAGGAACTCTCAATGATTGGTGAAGAAGATAGTGAAGGGACTGAGATACAGAATATTACTTTGTTCAAATTGATGAGGGCCTTTGAAAAAGCTATGCAAAAGTATAGTGATCGTATGAATAGGCCTGTTCATACAGTTGTACAGTATAACTATACTATGGAAGAAAGTAGAAGTAGTATGCTAAGTTATGCACAGGCAGAAAAAACTTTATCGTTCGAAAAAATATTTGATAAGTGTGAAAACAGGGTTCATGCAATTTTTTTATTTTTATCATTATTAGAATTGGTGCAGCAGAAGTTTTTAAAAATCATCATAGGAGAAGGGAAAAACAACTTTATTATTGAATATAATGAACCTGAAAACCGCTTGGCAGAATTTGAAGACATAAACCAACTACCATAATTTTAAAACAATTACATTATGAAACGTACAGCTACAGCAAATTGGAAAGGCTCCGGAAAAGAAGGAACAGGAAAACTGCTTACTCAATCCGGGGTAATAAAAAACAAAGCATATGATTTTAGAAGTCGATTTGAAGATGGAACTTTTACTAATCCAGAAGAATTGATTGCCGCAGCACATGCTGGTTGCTATTCCATGAAATTAAGTTTTGTTTTAGGCGCAGCTGGGTTAACGCCGAATCGTATTGAAACAAAATGTACCGTAACTTTAGAAGGCGGTGTTATTACTTCAAGCCATTTAGAAGTAAAAGCTAAAGTAGCAAAATGTAAAGCGGCTGCCTTTGCAGAATATGCTGCAGACGCAAAAGCGAATTGCCCAGTGAGTAAGGCACTAAATGTGGAGATTACAATGGATGCTCAGTTAGTAAAAAGTTTTAAAGCACTAGCTGTATAATTTATAGTCATTATTTTTTTAGCCGCTTCTTTTAGAGCGGCTTTTTTTATTCATATATCCATAGTAATACCGGCTTTTTTGAGGCGTTAACGATCTTTTTTATTTCTTGTAGAAATATTAGTGATACAGTTGGACAACCATTACTTTGGCAAATATCATCAGCCACTTCAGTATCAGGAATACAACTATGTGAATGAAGAACAATTGTTCTTTCAAAAGCGTTACTGTTAGTGCTATCAAGCCCATGAAGTTTATAAGAAAAGCCAAATTTACCGATGTAAGAATTGCCAATTCTATACTTACCGATAGAAGTACACCCGCTACCAACAGTATTACTATATCTACGTCCTTCTAGCCAGTATTCAAAACAATTGCCATGTGCAACTAATTGCTTATTAATTATACTATCTTTTTTTAAGTCGTAAAGAAAGAACCTGTTTTTGCTGGAAGGAAGACTCATATCTATTAAGAAACATTTTTGGTCATTGTATCCTTTCTTTGAAATAAAAATTTTTGCTTCATCAGCTTTTCGTTTGACTTTTATTTTTGAATTTGTCGAATCAGTACTTTTGCTTTCCTTTTTTGGTGGTTGTAATGTTTTCGATTTTTTCCATAATGGCGATAGCGAAAACCAGGAAGCTGTTAATATTATGGTGCTTATGAATAATAGATATCGAAGCAAATTCATACATCAACAGGTTTGAATAAGTAAGACACATACTTATGAAATATCCATAAAAAAATATAGGAAATAAGTTAAAAAATTTTGGAAAATCAAAATCTCCAACCAGTGTATACTTGCACTACATTATTCTTTGCGTTTACCCCTGGAATATAGTTGGGACGAGTGCCTCCAAAGCTTACATTGTTCAGGCTAAGATTTATTCTAGCTCCAAGAAAAAACCCGGCAAAAGGAATGATTTCGCCACCACCTACTACTCCAAAATCAAAACGCTTAAAATAATCTATCAAACTTCCGTTACTACTATTTCCTGTGCTATCAATTCCGGTATTTAATAGAAAAGCTGCTTGTCCTCCCAAATGCAATTGTATCCTTTTGTGGAAGTTGAACGTAAGTAACTGAGGGAGTAATAAATAATCAAGATTTACTTTACCTGTATTGGTACTAGTCTGGTAATTATAGCCTTGTCTTGATAAGATTAATTCTGAACGGTAACCAAAAAATTTTTTCGTTTTTGGTCCAATATATCCACCAATCATATAGCCGTTATATTGATTAGTGGAAAGTGTAGAATTGTTATAAAGGTCCGCAAAGTTGATACCTGCTTTCACTCCGATATGTATACCAATTTGTGCAAATGAAAGATTCATGAAAAAGCTCATTAATACAATAAAAAAGCCTTTTTTCATGTAGATATTTTTACAATAATTAGCCCAATAGTTGAGTTACAGCAATTTTTTCTTTCATCATTTCTCTTACTGCATCAGCAATAGCCTCAGCGTCGTATCCACATTCTTTATGTAATTCTTTTGGTGTGCCATGCTCAACTAATCTGTCCGGAATCCCAAGTATCTTGACATCATTTTTGTAGCCATGTAAAGCCATGAATTCAAGAATTGCACTCCCGATACCTCCTTCTATAGAACCGTCTTCAACTGTAATTAATTTTTTATATTGTTGACAGGCCTCATGTAGTAAGTTTTCATCCAATGGTTTTGCAAAACGCATATCATAGTGTCCGGGATTCAATCCATCATTTTTTAACTCTCGGATTGCAGCGGCTGCAAAATTGCCAGGATGGCCAAAAGATAGAATTGCTATATCTTTTCCTGTTTTTAATTTTCTACCTGTGCCAATTTTAATTTCTTTCATCTCGGTTTTCCAATCCACCATTACACCCTCACCTCTTGGGTAGCGAATAACAATAGGTAGTAAGGTAGTATTCAATTGTGCGGTATACATTAGATTTCTCAATTCTCCTTCATTCATTGGAGAACTGATGATCATATTTGGAATACAACGGAAATAAGCAATATCATAACAACCATGGTGTGTCGGTCCGTCATCACCTACAAGACCAGCTCTATCTAAACAAAAAATTACTGGTAATTTTTGAATCGCTACATCATGCACTACCTGGTCATAAGCTCTTTGCATAAAAGAAGAATAGATATTGCAAAAAACTTTTAGTCCTTGAGTAGCCATACCTGCACTAACTGTTACAGCATGTTGCTCAGCAATACCAACATCAAATGCTCTGTCCGGCATTTTTGCCATCATATATTTCAGCGATGATCCTGATGGCATCGCTGGAGTGATGCCAAAGATCTTTTCATTTTTTTCAGCCAATTCTATTATTGTATGTCCAAATACATCCTGGTATTTTGGTGGTTGAGGCAGATCATATACTTTCTTTTTTATTTCGCCGGTTATTTTATCAAATAAACCCGGTGCATGCCAAACAGTTTGATCTTTTTCAGCAGGAGCATAACCCTTGCCTTTGACTGTAATTATATGAAGAATTTTTGGCCCGGGTATATTTCTTAGGTCTTTTAATGTGTCTACAAGTTTTGCAACGTTATGGCCGTCAATTGGTCCGAAATAGCGAAGTTTTAACGCTTCGAATAAATTGGCACTACTGCTAACCATTCCTTTAAGTCCATCAGTAAGTTTATGTGCCATTGCACGGCTGAAACTTTTTCCAACAGGTAATTTGCCTAATAGTTTCCATACATCATCTTTTACCTTATTGTAAGTTGGGGATGTAGTTATATCTGTCAGATATTCTTTTAAAGCACCAACATTAGGATCAATACCCATGCAATTATCATTGAGTATAATCAACATGTCTGTATCAGCAACACCAGCATGATTCATGCCCTCAAAAGCTAAACCAGCAGTCATAGCGCCATCACCAATTACGGCAACAACCTTCCTGTCAGTTTCGCCTTTGTATTTAGCGGCCATTGCCATACCCAAAGCTGCAGATATAGAAGTAGAAGAGTGGCCTACTCCAAAAGTATCGTATTCACTTTCACTTCTTTTAGGAAAACCACTTAAGCCATGGTATTTTCTATTTGTAGGAAAATTATCTCTTCTTCCAGTTAATATTTTATGTCCGTACGCCTGATGGCCTACATCCCATACTAGTTGATCATAAGGAGTATTATAAACATAATGTAAGGCTGTTGTTAGCTCTACAACACCTAAACTAGCTCCAAAATGCCCACCATGTACACTCACTACATCTGTAATGTATTGACGTAACTCATCGCATACCTGATGTAATTTTTCACGGGGTAGTTTTTTCAGATCATCCGGCGAATCGATTGTTTTTAAAAGTGTACCTGGGTTGATTTCCATTTATTCAATTTAGCGCTGTAAAATTAAGCTTTCTGACTGATTGCACATATTTCGGGTTTTTGATATAAATTGTTTAACAATCTCTTGAGAGAATGGTTCTTCAGATTGGATGTTTTTTGGATATTGGCATAAGTTTGTACCCATTTGTCAACGCAATCCACCACTGGTATATTAACATTGTATACTGTTTTTGGAATAATTAGATTTGCTTATGTCGTTTGGTAAGTCAAGATATTGGTTGCTTCAGTTTTTAGGCTGGGGATTTGTTGGGCTTGTAATGATCTTTTTTGCTCATACTTATAAAGTAAATATTTCTAACAAGGTTCTATTTGGAAGGGTTGCAATTGTATTTACAGCAGGAATAGTCGTAACACATATTCTGCGCCTCGTAATTAAATGGCGAGGATGGATGATGGAATCAATTGAAAAAGTAATTCCCAAACTTGCAATTGCCCTTATTGCTAGTTCAATGATTTTTAGTTTGATGGTCTTAACGGGTATTGATTATTTTGGATTGGGAAATGAGTCAAGTAAGAAGCTTACATTTTTTGCAAGATTGCTTGGTTCTACTGTTGACAACGGACTTTTTATTCTTCCGTGGTTATTGATCTACTACTTTTATCATTTTTTTCAGAAAAGTCGCCGCCAGCAAATGGATACGTTGCGATTAGAAACTTTGATAAAGGAGTTAGAGTTAAAAACTATTAAAGCACATATTAATCCGCATTTTATTTTTAATGCTTTAAACAGTATCAGAGCTTTGGTAGATGAAAATCCACAAAGAGCTAGAAAAGCAATTACAGAGTTAAGTAATATTTTGAGAAGCAGTATGCAATCTGAAAAAATGGAAACTGTGCCATTTGAAAAAGAGTTGCTTATTGTAAAAGATTATCTGGCATTGGAAAATATGCGGTTTGAAGACAGGTTGAAAGTTGAATACGATATTGATGAAGACACATTGAACCAACATGTTCCTCCCATGATGTTGCAAACATTAGTCGAGAATGCTATTAAACATGGTATTAGTAAGCAGATCAATGGTGGAGTAGTAAAAGTGGGCTCCGATTTCAAAGGAGATTTTCATGTACTTACAGTTCAAAATACTGGTAGATTAAATGGAAAAGTCAACGAATTTGGATTTGGCATTTCAAGTACTAATAACAGGTTAAGTTTATTGTATGGAGAAAAAGCAAATTTCGAAATAAAACAAGTAAATGGTTCTTTGGTGGAAGCAAAAGTGCTGATACCAGTTTCTCTTCATTAAATTTTTGAATTATGAAAGCTATAATAATAGATGATGAAAGGCTGGCAAGAGCTGAATTGAAAAAACTACTACAGGACTTTCCTGAAATTGAAGTTATTGATGAGGCCGCAAATGCTGAAGAAGGGGTTGTTAAAATAGAAAGCATGCATCCAGATCTTATTTTTTTGGATATCCAGATGCCTGGCAAAACTGGGTTTGAGTTATTATCTGAATTAGAAAGAACGCCACAGGTAATTTTTACAACTGCTTATGATGAATTTGCGTTGAAAGCATTTGAAGTAAATGCACTTGATTATTTATTAAAGCCGATAGAGCCAAAGCGACTAGCAGATGCCATTCAAAAGCTTCATACAACCGAAGTAAAAGAGGGCCGTTTGGATGCTGAATTTGTTAATAACAGCATGCTTACTGAACTGGATCAGGTTTTTGTAAAAGATGGGGAGAAATGCTGGTTTGTAAAGTTGGGAGATATCCGCTTATTTGAAAGTGTAGGAAACTATGCAAAAGTATTTTTTGGCACTAATAAGCCACTTATTTTAAAATCATTAAATGCCTTGGAAGATAGGTTGGATGAGAAAAGCTTTTTTAGAGCAAACAGAAAGCATATAGTAAACCTGAGAATGATTGAGAAGATTGAACCCTATTTCAACGGAGGTCTGTTGCTGGATTTGAAGGGAGGTGAGAAGATTGAAGTTAGCAGGAGGCAAACAGTGAAGTTCAAAGAAATGATGAGTTTGTAAAATAATTTCCTTTATTATTTAATGTAAAGCCGATTTAATTATCCCATATGAAAACAATATTTATTGTGAGGTTGTTACTTATGACAATCTTTTTTTTTGCAACAATAGGTTGTGGAAACTCGCAAAAAACTACGCAGGTAAAATCAATCTCAATTGATGAAATTATTTCAGTAAAGGAAGTGCAAAGGATAGAGAATTTTCTTGCAGCGGATAATATGAGGGGAAGAAGAACTTTCTCTCCCGAAATAGATAAAGCAGCTGACTTTATAGCTAATGAATTTAAATCGGCTGGATTAATGAATTGGAAAAGTAACAAGGATTTTAGACAAGAATTTGCTATGGTAAAAGCAAATGAAATATTGACTACTGCAAAAATTGATGATCAAGTTATTGATCCTAAAAGCATACTAATAATTACATGTCAGCCACAGCTTGCTCTTAATCAAACTTCAGGATTCAAGAAAGTATTTATTAAGGCAGGAGATAATTTTTTTGGTGCTGCCAGGAAATATATTCAGTTGAATGATAATTTTTTAGTAATAGTCGATAAAAGTTTTACAAATAGTTTCGGCAACTTAAAAAGACTAAAAAATTCTATGTTCAAAACAAATACAAGTGTTGTTTTTGTTTTAGCCGATAAAGAACCTTCGATATATGAAATTGCTTCTACTCATGAAATAATAGAACAAAAGTTGGCAAATGTTATTGGTATTCTTCCAGGGAAAAGCAAGAAGGATGAATATGTTATTTTCTCAGGTCATTACGATCATATTGGAGTTGGCAAACCAGTAAACGGCGATTCGATTTATAATGGTGCTAACGATGATGCAGCTGGAACAACGGCGGTAATGATGTTGGCAAAATATTTCAAACAATTAAATAATAATGAAAGAACAATTGTATTTGTAGCTTTTACAGCAGAAGAGGTTGGAGGGTTTGGTTCCCAATATTTTTCCCGGCAGATGGATGCGGATAAAGTAGTGGCCATGTTCAATATTGAGATGATTGGTACAGATAGCAAATGGGGAAAGAACTCAGCATATATAACCGGATACGAAAAAACAGATATGGGTGAAATATTAAAAAAAGATTTGGATGGAACAGCATTTACTTTTTATCCCGATCCATATCCAACACAAAATTTATTTTATCGTTCTGACAATGCAACTTTAGCAAGGCTGGGTGTACCGGCCCATACTATTTCTACTTCAAAAATGGATAACGAACCAAATTATCATAAAGTAACTGACCATATAGAAACGTTGGATATTGAAAACATGACCATGATCATTAAAGCAATTGCATTAAGTTCGAAAAGTATAATTAATGGTACGGCAACGCCAACAAGAGTGAATATTGAAGGGCTGCGTTAAACTTTAACAGGTACCGAATGGATGGCAGCTGCCATCTCTTTAATCAACGATGCATCTTTTTCAATCGCATTGCCAACGACAATTACATCTGCACCAGCTTTACAATTGAGATACGCTTTTTCTGGAACTATTATGCCACCGCCAACAATTAACGGAACTTCAATTTGATCTGCTACTGCTTTAATCATACTTTCTGTAATAGGACGTTTGGCGCCACTGCCGCTATCCATATAAATTAATTTCATGCCAAGCATTTCCCCAGCCATTGCTGTACACATGGCAATTTCATTTTTGTCAGCAGGAACCGGCGATGCATTACTAATATATGAAACGGTAGTAGGTGCACCCCCATCAATTACGATATAGCCAGTGGGCATTATCTCCAATCCGCTTTGTTTTACAAATGGAGCAGAAACAACATGCTGGCCGATCAATAATTCAGGATTTCTTCCAGAGATCAAGGAAAGGTATAATAATGCATCAGCATATTTACTTACCTGTGATGGACTGCCTGGGAAAAGTATAACTGGGATATCGCAGTTTTTTTTAATGTGCTGTACACATTCATCAAGATGATTAGAAATTACAAGACTCCCACCAACCAATAGATAATCAACTTTTGCGGCAACGGAAAGTTCAACAAGTTCGTCAAGCAAAGTTTTGTTTACCTTATCAGGGTCAATTAACACAGCAAAAGATTTTTTGCCCTGTTTTTTTTTATCGGCCAGCGTATTGTATAAAGTTGACTTCATCCGGTAAGGGTTGTAAAATACAAAAATGCAAAAAACTTTCCGCATTGCCCATTTGTTGCTTAAATAGATATTTAAGAAAATTAGCAACTGATTATCTAAAGGATAAGAAGAATAGGCTACAATTTGGTACTAAGGAAGGATAGTGCCTTTATTGTCATATCTAGTTACATAACATTTTTCTTACGTTGGGTACAAACGAAAATCAGTCTCTTTTTTTTAACAAATTATTTTTATCTATTATAATTCAGTGAAATGCTTTACTGATAAGCATTTCAGAAGAAATAATTTATAAAAGCCTTTATAATGAACACTTTCAGCCTGATTAATGGTAAAAACCCTTGTCTGATTTGGGTTCTGTGCTATGATTTGATTCGCTATTTTCCTGATAGGTTGACCAGACAATATTTCCAAAAAAAATTACTCATTTTTTTTGGGGGTATTGTGAAAAAATTACAAAAACCAATACAGGCTTGCATTGGCGGTTTTCAATAACTGTTATCCACAGAATGTGCATATTTCTGACTATGAATTTCAGATACTTAAAAATATTTTCGTCATCAAGGTTCACATTTACTTAACCCGAGAAATTTCTTTTAGTTATGGCTACCAAAACCAAAGCATCCGCAAAGAGCGGCTTGCAATTCTCACGTCGCTTTACCCGGGACGACGTGAATGTTTTTGACATGTTTGAGTATGATTATCGTACCTCAGTAATTCGTAATCCGAATGGTGAAACGGTGTTCGAAATGAACAATGTGGAAGTACCTAAACAGTGGAGTCAGATTGCAACTGATATACTTGCCCAAAAATATTTTCGTAAAGCAGGAGTTCCTCAACCAGATGGAAGTCTTGGTAGAGAAACTTCCGCTAAACAAGTATCGCATCGAATGGCAAATTGCTGGAGAGCATGGGGTGAACGTAATGGCTATTTTGCTACGGAACAAGACGCACAAATTTTTTACGAAGAATTAGTATACAGTATTCTTAACCAGATGTGTGTTCCCAACTCACCACAATGGTTCAATACTGGCTTGCATGAAAGCTATGGTATCACAGGTAAACCTCAGGGTCACTACTATGTAGATGCAAATGACGGAGAATTAAAGAAATCCCAAAATGCATATGAACGTCCACAACCACATGCTTGTTTTATTCTAAGTGTTGATGATGACTTAGTGAACGAAGGGGGTATCATGGATCTCTGGGTTAGGGAAGCTCGAATTTTTAAATATGGTTCAGGGGTTGGTACAAACTATTCTAACCTTCGTGGCTCCGGTGAAAAATTAAGTGGCGGTGGAAGTTCTTCAGGACTAATGAGCTTCTTAAAGATAGGCGACAGGGCTGCTGGTGCGATAAAATCTGGCGGCACAACAAGAAGGGCGGCTAAAATGGTTTGTCTGGATCTCGACCATCCTGAAATTGTTGACTTTATTAATTGGAAAGTTGAGGAAGAAAAGAAAGTTGGCGCTTTGATTGCTGCAGGTTATCCTTCTGGTTATGAAGATGAAGCATACAGAACGGTGAGCGGACAAAATTCAAACAACTCGATTCGTATACCCAATTCATTCTTTGAGAAATTAGACAACAACGAAGATTGGGAATTAAAAGGCAGAATGGATGGTAGAGTGATGAAGAAGCTACCTGCCAGAGAATTATGGAATCAGATTGCTTACGCTGCCTGGCGTTGCGCTGATCCTGGAACACAGTACAATACGACTATCAATGAGTGGCATACTTGCCCTGAAGGTGGTGAGATCAGAGCTTCCAATCCATGCTCAGAATATATGTTCCTTGATAATACGGCTTGTAACCTTGCTTCATCCAACCTGATGAAGTTTTACGATGTAGAAAAAAAGACCTTTGATGTAGAAGGATATGAATATAACTGCCGCTTATGGACAGTTGTATTGGAAATATCTGTGTTGATGGCTCAATTCCCTTCCAAAGAAGTGGCACAATTAAGTTATGAATACAGAACATTAGGATTAGGTTATGCCAACTTGGGCACTATGCTTATGGTTAGTGGAATTCCTTATGATAGTGAAGAAGCAAGAGGCATTGCCGGCGCTATTACAGCTATTATGACGGGTATTGCTTACAAAACCTCAGCTGAAATGGCTAAAGTATTGGGAGCATTTCCAAGGTATGAAGATAATAAAGAGCATATGATGCGGGTAATGCGGAATCACCGCCTTGCAGCTTACGATGCTGATGAATTTGAAGGATTAAGTTTGAAACCAGTTGGTATTCACTCTAAATATTGCCCTGATTATTTATTGAAAGCGGCTTGTAAAGCATGGGATGATGCGGTAGAAATGGGAGAGAAGTTTGGTTACAGAAATGCACAGGCCACAGTTATTGCACCAACGGGAACAATTGGTTTGGTAATGGATTGCGATACAACAGGAGTTGAGCCGGATTTTGCATTGGTGAAATTTAAAAAATTATCTGGTGGTGGTTATTTCAAAATCATCAATCAATCTGTACCATCTGCCTTAAAGCATTTAGGTTATTCTGAAAAAGAATCTGAAACTATTATTAAATATGCAACAGGATCTGCCTCATTTGCAGGAGCTCCTTTTATTAATCACCAAACATTAAGTGAAAAAGGCTTCATTGCTGATGAAATAAAGAAACTGGATGCAGCAGCACTAACTGCTTTTGAAATTGGTTTCATTTTCAATAAATATTCTTTGGGTGAAGAGTGCCTGAAAAGACTTGGCTTTACAGAAGAAGAATATAATGATGGAGAATGGAGTATGCTGGAAGCATTAGGTTTTACTGAAGAGCAAATCGAAGCTGCTAACGGTTATGTGTGTGGGACAATGATGCTCGAAGGTGCTCCGGGATTGAAAGAAGAGCATTTGCCCGTTTTTGACTGTGCCAATAAATGTGGAGCAAAAGGCCAACGCTATATTCATGCACACGGCCATATCCGCATGATGGGAGCTACACAACCGTTTATCAGTGGTGCTATCTCCAAAACTATTAACCTGCCTTATGAAGCAAAAGTTGAAGAAATTGCTGATGCATATTATTTAAGCTGGCAGTTGGGATTGAAAGCAAATGCTTTGTACCGTGACGGTTCTAAATTATCGCAGCCGTTGAGTAACAAAAGTGATAAAAAGAAAAAAGAAGGAGCAAAAGCTGAAGAGACAGCAATTGAAGAACAGTTATTGACAACCGGTGATTCTAACATTGTTGATATGGGAAAATTGACCGTGGAAGAACTGTTGGAAGAAGTACAAAAAAGGGTACAGGCATCGCCCGATACCAAGTTGAAAAGAAAATTAGCGACCATTGTAGAAAGAAGATCATTACCAGCAAAGCGCCGTGGCTTTACACAAAAAGCAAAGATCAACGGGCAGGCTATTTTCTTACGTACTGGTGAGTATAGTGATGGAACATTAGGAGAAATATTTGTTGACATGGCAAAAGAAGGGGCTACGATGCGTAGTATGATGAACTGCTTTGCCATTTCTATTTCTATCGGTTTGCAATACGGGGTGCCGTTGGAAGAGTTTGTTGATAAATTTGCATTCACAAGATTTGATCCTTCAGGTTTTGTAGAACATCCAAACATCAAATCAACAACTTCTATTGTTGACTTTATATTCCGTGTGTTGGGTTATGAATATCTTGGACGTACAGATCTTGTTCATGTGCTGGATAAACCAGAGATATTGAATACAGGAGCTGATGACTGGGATGAAGTGCCTTCAAATCCTTTGGAGTATGCGCCACATGAATTATCAAATGTAAGAGTAACACCTTCTGCAGGAAGCACTTTGCCACAAGCTGCAAAAAATCAACATGCTACACAGCCAATCAGAGTAGATGCAAGTTTAGATGCTATGAATGCGATGAATAAAGTGATGCAGGGCGATGCGCCGGCTTGTACCAATTGTGGACATATAACCATCAGAAGCGGCACTTGTTACAAATGCCTGAACTGTGGCACACAAGGTGGTTGTAGTTGATTTTATCTGCCAATAATTAGGCAGTGCCAAAAAGTTGGATTGAAAAACCATATAAAGAGTGTACCCATTAATTCTACATCCCGGTCTTTGCACCGGGATGTTCTTTTATAGAATCTTTTTATCAATAAATAATTTCAGTAGTTTTCCAAAAAAGTGAATATGTGGAATCCATCTGCTAATCGATATGAGTCGATAAAATTTAATCGTTGTGGAAAAAGCGGACTTAAGCTACCGGCTATTTCATTAGGTTTATGGCACAACTTCGGCTCGATAGATGATTTTGAAAATGGAAGGAAAATTATCCGTCATGCATTTGACAATGGAATAACACATTTTGATCTGGCTAATAATTATGGCCCTGAGCCAGGAACTGCAGAAGAGAATTTTGGAAAAATTTTAAAAAAAGACTTCATCGGAAACCTTCGTGATGAATTGATTATTTCAACCAAGGCAGGTTATTATATGTGGCCGGGTCCTTATGGTGAATGGGGCTCACGAAAATATATATTATCCAGTCTTGATCAGAGTTTGAAGCGTATGCAATTGGATTATGTTGATATTTTTTATTCGCATCGGCCAGATCCTGATACGCCATTAGAAGAAACTATGCAGGCATTGGATACTGTAGTTCGTAATGGAAAAGCTTTATATATTGGTTTATCTAATTATTCTGCTGAGCAAACAAGAAATGCGGTAGCGATTTTGAAACATTTAGGAACACCTTGTTTAATTCATCAACCTAAATATTCCATGTTTGAAAGATGGGTAGAAGGTGAATTGCTCGATGTATTGGAAGCAAACGGAATTGGTTGTATTCCATTTTCTCCCTTGGCACAAGGAATGTTAACTAATAAATATTTAAATGGTATTCCGGAAGGATCAAGAGCATCAAAGACGCAGGGATTCTTAAAGCCAGATCATTTAACAAAAGAAAGGCTAAGCCAGATAACCGCATTGAATAGTATCGCTATAAAAAGAAGTCAATCGTTAGCGCAAATGGCATTAGCATGGTTATTAAAGAACAAAAGAATTACTTCTGTTTTAATTGGCGCTAGTTCTGTTGAACAATTAGATGACAATCTTGCTTGGATTAATAACTTTTCTTTTTCAGATGAAGAACTAGAAGCAATAGAACAAATAATATAAAATGAAAATGCAGGAATTTTTTCAGAAAAAATACATGTCGTTATTACTTAAATAAATATAAAATTTCGTAGTAATTCTATGTTGTATTTTAAATACTGAGTTTGTATTTTGGTGGCATGAAAAATAAATACACCACAACCAAAATCTTCTTATTTCTTATTGTAGTAAGTTTTTTATTTCAGGCATGTAACAGAGCGATGACACCATATGAAGCTGCCAATTATCCAAAAGGAAAAAATTGCCGGAATATTAAGTGATCATTCTCCTCCGAATACATTACTCACTGCACCTTCCAGCATCGGGAATTTTTCCACTACATAAGTTTTTATAGTAGCGATTGCTTGTTTTGCTTGTTCATCGGAAAGGCCGGCTTCAGCTTTTAGTTTGTCTATTAATTCTTGCATTTAGTTTTTTATTGTGATTACGCTACTTTTAATAAACTGAGTTTACTTTTTTCAAAATGTCGTTGTGCATATTCCATATCCAGATTAAATTCTTTTATATCCGAAGAAGGTAATTCGTACATTGCATCTGTAAGTATTCCTTCACAAATACTTCGTAGGCCTCTTGCTCCCAGTTTGTATTCCATTGCTTTTTCTACCATAAAATTAAGCACTTCGTCTTCAATCGTTAAAGTAATATCTTCCAAGTCAAATAACTTCTTGTATTGTTTTACTAATGCATTCTTTGGTTCTGTAAGAATTGCTCTTAATGTTTCAGCATCTAAAGGATCGAGATGTGTAACAACTGGCAGACGTCCAAGTAATTCTGGAATTAAACCAAAACCTTTTAAATCTGTTGCATTTACATATCGGAGCAGATTCTTTTTCATGCTTTCCTGTAATTCTTTATCTACATTAAAACCTATTGTATTAGTTTGTACTCTGCGGGCAATTATTTTGTCAATGCCATCAAATGCACCACCACAAATAAATAATATATTTTGAGTATTTACTTTTATAAGTTTTTGTTCAGGATGCTTTCTTCCTCCTTGTGGTGGAACCAAAACATCTGTACCTTCTAATAATTTCAGCATTCCCTGTTGAACACCTTCACCGCTAACATCACGGGTAATCGAAGGGTTATCGCCTTTACGGGCAATCTTATCTATTTCATCTATATACACGATACCTCTTTCAGCAGCCGCAACATCGTAATTACAAACTTGTAATAATCTTGTCAAAATGCTTTCTACATCTTCACCAACATAACCTGCTTCTGTAAAAACAGTAGCATCGACAATGGCGAAAGGAACATTCAACATACGGGCAATACTTTTTGCTAAAAGTGTTTTGCCTGTACCGGTTTCACCAACCATAACGATATTGCTTTTTTCAATTTCAATATCATTTTCATTAGTATTTTCAGAAGGTTTTTGTTGCAACCTCTTGTAATGATTATATACAGCTACTGCTAACACTTTTTTTGCTTCATTTTGTCCAATAGCATATTCATCTAAGAATTTGGTTATCTCCATAGGTTTCTTAACTGTAAGTTTAAAGGAGGAATTTCCCTTTTCATCTTTTACAGCCAATTCCTGATCAATTATTTCACGGGCATGTTCAACACAGTTTTCGCAAATATGACCTTCCTGACCAGCAATAAGAATCTTCACCTCATCCCGGTTGCGGCCACAAAAAGAACAATGTAATGGGTTTTTTGCCATGTTTTGTTTTCTATATTCGTTTAAATAATGTATTAGTAACTCACAAAATTATAAAACCACCCCGAAAAAGGTGGTTTTATTTCTATTTATAACACTAAAGTGCTTGTTTTTAAGGATTTAAAGCTTTTCAACCATCTTGTCGGCTATCCCATATTCGATTGCTTTTTTAGCATCCATCCAATAATCACGGTCAAAGTCCTTCATGATCTGTTCTTTAGTTTTGCCACAATTTTTTGCCAATATAGATGCTCCAATATCTTTTACTCTTTTTGTTTGTTCTGCTTGAATCTCCAAATCGGTACTTACACCTTGTATATAACCTCCCAGAGAAGGTTGGTGAATCATTACTTCACCATGAGGGAAAATAAAACGTTTTCCTTTTTCTCCACCACTTAATAATATGCTTCCCATTGACGCTGCCAATCCCATACAAATTGTACTAACCGGGCTACTAATCATTTGCATTGTATCATACATAACCATTCCACTGGTAACTACACCGCCTGGGCTATTGATATAAAATTTAATTTCTTTACCTGGCTTATCGGCATCTAATAGCAGTAATTTGCTTACGATATCTTTTGCGCTTTTATCATCCACAACACCCCAGAGATAAACTGCTCTTTTTTCAAAAAAGTATTTCTCTAATTTTTTACTAAACATACCGAGGTCACTTTTTGGTTGTTCCTCCTTTTCATCATCTTCCTCTTCAGCTTTCCAGTCGTTGTATAAAA
>JAHEMM010000121.1 GCA_024643655.1 Chitinophagaceae bacterium
GATTTGTTTGATGAATTTTTTTCTGGTATGAGGCATGATGTTGATTTTGATGAATAAATTTATGCTAATAAAAATTAAGTATTAAGTTGTACAAGGAAGTAATAAAAACTCAAATTTTATTTTCTATACTTTTTTTCTTCATTTGTTTTTCTCTCCGGCTTCTTACCAGTTTGATAAAAGGATTAATCTGTAATCTTCAATGCAAATGTGTTTAATTTAACTTTTGCTTCTCCCAGCTGTGTATGTTCTTATCTTCCCAATGCAAAACTTTATTTTGGTGAGAAATAATCCGGATATTTCGTATTGCACATATGTCAATAATTTTATTAGCTATATTAAGATAAATTAAATAGTTTACCATTTTATAACTATCACCTAACCCACCAACCAAAATGAAACAAGTCTACCTATTTTTAATTGCTCTTTTTTTATTCGCTTTTCATGCAAACTCTCAAGTGCAGGTAAGTGCTAAAAAAAGAATCGGGTCTTTAACTATCAATGGAAACCCAAATGAATCAGATTGGGATATGTCCAATCCTATGTCTAAAAACATAATTGGCGTTTCAAACAACACAGTAAATTTTGGTGTATTATGGGATGATCAGAATTTATATGTAGCATTTACTGTGTTGGATGGAAGCAAAAAAAATGACAGTCAAAATCCATGGGATGATGATGCGATTGAAGTTTTTATTGATAAAGAAAATAATGGTGGCATTTTTGGATCTAATGACAGACAAATCATAAAAGGCTGGAAAAGTAATACCATCTGGGAAAAAAATAATAATACCAGTGGGATTGTTCATGCATGGGCTCAGAATGGAAGCGGATATAGTATCGAATTACAAATACCCTGGAGTAATTTTGGAATTAGTAACCCTGCTGCAGGTCTTATAATTGGATTTGATGTTGCTTGCGATGATGATGATAATGGTGGAAGCCGTGATACGCAATTAATGTGGGCTGGAGATGCTAATAATTCAACATCAACAAACAATTATGGTGATCTTATTTTAACAGAAATTGATACTGAACCTCCAACAGCACCTGCCAATCTGAATGCTTCGAATATTTCTACTACCACATTAACACTTAACTGGGATGCATCAACTGATAATATTGGTGTAACAGGATATGATGTTTATCAGGATAATGTAAAAATCAATTCATCATTGGTTGCCACAACAAACTATGCTGTCAGCAGCCTGGTTTCGGGTGCTACATATAATTATTATGTAGTAGCAAAAGATGCGGCTGGTAATACTGCAAACAGTAATTCAATAAATGTAACAACACTATCTGCGCCAGACACTGAACCGCCAACGGCACCTGCAAATTTAAATGCAACTAATATTACATTAAATTCATTAACCTTGAACTGGACAGCCTCAACTGATAATGTGGGCGTAACAGGTTATGATGTGTATAGAAATAATGTGAAGATCAATGGAACGTTAGTGACAAGTACAAATTTTAATGTTACAGGATTGAATTCGGCCACTACATATGCATTTTATGTAAAGGCTTTTGATGCGGCCGGTAATTCCACAAACAGTAGTTCGATTAATGCGACTACACTTGCGCCAGACACTGAACCGCCAACAGCACCTGCAAATGTAACAGCAAATAATATCTTGTTGACTTCATTAACGCTAAACTGGGTAGCATCTACAGACAATGTAGGTGTTACGGGTTATGATGTATATCGGGATAATGTGAAGATCAATGGAACATTGGTGACAAGTACAAATTTTAATGTTACAGGATTGAATTCAGCCACTACATATGCATTTTATGTAAAGGCTTTTGATGCGGCCGGTAATTCCACAAACAGTAGTTCGATTAATGCAACTACACTTGCGCCAGACACACAGGCACCAACCGCTCCTTCTAATTTAAATGCAACCAGTATTACTTCAGCAACGCTTACATTAAACTGGACTGCTTCGACTGACAATGTTGGAGTAGCTGGTTATGATGTTTACCGTAATGGAATAAAAATGAATGCTTCGCTTGTAACAGGTGTTTCTTATAATGTTACTGGTCTTGCTGCAGCAACAGCTTACAGTTTTTATGTGAATGCAAAAGATGTAGCGGGTAATACCTCTGCAAATAGTAATACAGTAAATGTAACAACACTTCCATCTGCCGGTTGTTCTGGTACAGGTGCAATTAATTTTCAAAAGTGGAATGGGATCAGAGGATCTGCAGTTTCAGATCTTACATCCGATCCCTCTTATCCAAACAATCCCGGTTCAACCGGAACGCTGAACAGCTTTGAGATACCTGCAAACAGCGGAAATTTTTATGGAATAAAAGTATATGGTTATATATGTCCACCAACTACCGGGTTATATACATTCTGGATAGCCAGTGATGATAACAGCGAATTATGGTTAAGCAGCAATAATAATCCGGCAAGTAAAGTATTGATTGCATCTGTCAATTCATCGACTAATCCACTAGAGTGGAATAGGTTTACTTCTCAAAAGTCAGTACAGGTTTCACTTACTGCAGGTCAGTTATATTATGTTGAAGCTTTAATGAAAGAGGATAAGCAGAACGATCATATGGCTGTTGGTTGGGCAAAGCCAGGTCAAAGTACTACAGCGCCAAGTGAAATAATACCTGGTTCAAGCCTGCTGGTTGATTTGCCAGATACACAGCCTCCAACTGCTCCAACTAATCTTGCCGCTGTAAATATTCTGCAAGCTTCATTTATAATTACCTGGTCAATATCTACGGATAATATTGGTGTAACAGGTTATGATGTTTATAGAAATGGTGTAAAAGTAAATAGTACAACTATAACCGGCTATTCATATACGGTATCAGGTCTTTCTACAAACACATCATATACTATGACCGTAAAGGCCAAAGATGCGGCGGGCAATCAAACGGAGAGTACACCAATTATTGTAACGACTCTTGCCGCCAACCCTTCATTGGAGTCATTTACAATGCGAACGGTAATTGCTAATCAACGTATGCCTCATGACCTGGTTTATGGCCCGGATAATATGATCTGGTATACAGAGCGATTTGGGGGCACTGTTAGTTTTGTGGATCCTTCAAATGGAAATAAAACAGTAGTGTTGACTTTAGGTGCTAATATGGTATTGGCTGGAGGTCAGGATGGCTTAATGGGTCTGGCATTGCATCCTCAATTCTTATCCGGCAAACCCTATGCATATATTTCTTATACCTATCAATCGCTTAGTAGTACAGTACGTAAAACAAGAATTGAAAGATATACCTATGATTTTAACACAAAGCTTTTAGTAAGTCCGGTAACTGTTCTGGAAGATATACCTGGAAGTAATGATCATAATTCATCGAGGATTGCAATTGGACCGGATCTGAAATTATATTATAGTGTGGGTGATATGGGAGCAGGACAATTTAGCAATATCAGCCGGGCGAACAATGCGCAAAATCCCAGTATCTATGAAGGAAAGATTCTGCGATTGAATACAGAGCCTGATGGAATAGGATCGTGGATACCGTCAAATAATCCTTTCGGAAATGCCATTTATTCTTTAGGACACCGTAATCCACAAGGGCTTGTTTGGGGTAATGTAAATGGTATTGACCGTTTATTCAGTACCGAACATGGGCCATTCAGTGATGATGAAGTGAATGTGATTGAAAATGGCAGAAACTATGGGTGGCCACTTGTTGCAGGCTATTGTGATGGTAATTATAATGGAAGAAATCCTGGAGGAGCATTAATAGTTGATGAGAAGGCAACCTGTACCACATTAAATGTACGAGAACCATTAAGGTCATTGTTCCCAGCTGTTAATCCACCAACCGGTGGTGATAATCTTACATGGCCGTCAGTTGCTCCATCGGGGACTGAGTTTTATGGAAGTAACGGAATACCTGGCTGGCAAAACTCTTTGCTCATTGCCGAATTGAAACGGGCAGCGATTATGCGTTTGAAACTGAGTAATGACGGATTAAGTATTATTTCAGATACTATTCAATATTTCCAGGATTTGGGAAGGTTCAGAGATGTGGTAGTTTCGCCGGACGGATTAAAAATTTATGTGGCTTGTGATTCTAGTGGTTCAACTTCAGGTCCTACAGGCTCAAATACTGGTATACCAGCTAATCCAGGCAGCATATTGGAGTTTACTTACTCTGCACCAGGAATGTTTACAAGAAATACAAATCTACCATCTGATGTTGCTATAAAGGAAGAGATAAATAATACATCCATTGATGTATATCCAAATCCTGCCAGAGATTTCTTTATCGTATATAATTATAAGGATGAAGCTGGAAGGAAAATTGAATTGTATGATCTCTCCGGCAGAAAAGTAAGAAATGTAATAGTAACTAACCGGGCTACAAGAATTGAAACCCAAAATCTGATAAGTGGTATTTATATTTTGAGGGTTTCAGATAAAGCAGGAAAAATTTTAAGAACAGAAAAAATTCTCGTGTATAATTAATCTAACTGCTTTATAACAACATGCAAAGAGCCGCTCATCAGCGGCTCTTTGCATGTTATATTGGCACTTGTTGTAAGCAATAACAATAAGTTGATTGTTTAATAATGCAAGGTTGCCAATTGCAAAATATTGGCCGGTTATTTTTTAATACTGTAATGTGTTTTGAAAAAATGGCACCCGCCACAGCATTAATCTCTAACCAAAGTGCAACAGGAAATTAATATTAATCAATTTGTAATCTTCAACGCAATAGTATTCAGTCTGGCTTTTGCTTCTGCCCAGTTGGGTATTTTGTCATCTTCCCAATGCAAAACTTTATTTTGATGAGAAATAATCCGGATCTTTTGCATGGCAGTTTTATGGGCTCCTGAATTTCGGAATTGCAGCATTGATTCTTTATTGTCCCATACTGTAATTGTATAACCAATTCTGAGTTTTTTTAATTTCATTTTCGCCTGTAGACAACCGGCAGATTTTTTTGCCTGCTTCATAGAACTGAATGATAATTTCATAAACTGAAAAAGATGGCGGAAGCTGCGGATGTGCAGTTCAGTAGCTGAAATAAACATAACTAGAATTTCTTTGGTTAAACTTACAAAGTTTTTTTATTGAACTATTTTTTTTGTCCAATTTTTCTAATCAGACAGTAGTTTCCAAAGAATGTTATAGGCTTTGGCCGGTATTTTCTTCGGCCTTGGAGATAGGGTTTTAAAAAATAATCATAGTGTAAATGATTATGTCATCTTAGTTCCCCCTTTTTCTCTTTTTATGAGCATTCAATTCATTATTTTTTACTTTCGTTTGTATGGAAAGGATGAAAGCAATTTATTGTACTAAATATGGAATACCGTCAGATTTGCAGCTAATGGAAATAAATAAACCTGCTCCTGCAAAAAATGAGTTACTGATAAAAGTAAAAGCAACTACCATTAATGATTACGACTGGTGTCTGGTAAGAGGTAAGCCAGCTGCCTATCGGTTGCTGTTTGGTTTGCGAAAACCAAAGAACCCTGTACCCGGAATGGAGCTGGCTGGTGTGGTAGAAGCGGTAGGTAGCGATGTAACATTATTTAAGCCGGGCGATGAAGTATATGGCGATATTTCTAACTATGGATTTGGAAGTTTTGCTGAGTATTGCTGCATCAATGCAAAGGCAGTGGTGCTAAAACCTTCGGCAATGTCATTTACAGATGCGGCATCAATACCACATGCTTCTATGCTGGCTTATCAGGCTATTATAGAAAAAGGAACTATTCAGGATGGGCAATCAGTTTTAATAAACGGCGCTGGTGGAGGTGTCGGTACTTTTGCTTTGCAAATTGCCAAGCAGTTTGCAGTAAAAGTAACGGGTGTAGATAGCGGAGATAAATTTGCAATGATGAAGGCTTACGGATTTGATGAGTGTATTGATTATACCAAAGAAGATTTTACAAGGAATGGGCAGCGGTACGATGTAGTGATTGATACAAAAACAACTCGTTCGCCAATTGCCTATTTACGATCGCTGCATAAAAATGGAAAGTATGTTACAGTAGGAGGTACAATTGGCCGATTACTTCAATTATTATTTTTAAAATTCTGGATAAAGCTATTTACAAGAAAGCGATTGATTATTGTAGCTTTGAAACCAAACAGCAATTTGGCCTATATCCATAATCTATTTGCTGCCGGAATTATAAAACCTGCAATAGATGGGCCTTACCCGCTGAGCGAAATACCAAAAGCTATTCAGCACTTTGGAGAAGGAAAACATTACGGGAAAGTAGTGATTGGTTTGTAATTGAATTTTCGATTTGGCAGGTATTCCCAAAAACACCAACTACG
>JAHEMM010000122.1 GCA_024643655.1 Chitinophagaceae bacterium
GTTGTTGCATTATGGTCTAGATAAATAGGAAAATTCAGCATAATCTTGTTATTGTACGTTTTTGTTTCTTAAACACAAAATTAACCTAAAAGGTTCTAACTGAAAGGGGTAATTTCGGGCAATTGTCCGATTTTACCGAAATCGCAAGTCACTTATTCATATAATTTTTATGCAAAAAATAGAACATATCGGTATTGCTGTAAAAAATCTGGCAGTCGCTGTGCCATTATTTGAAAAGTTGCTGAATACCAATTGTTACAAAACAGAAGAAGTAAAATCCGAAAAAGTCAATACTGCTTTTTTTAAGCAAGGTGAAACCAAGATTGAATTACTTGAAAGCACAGATCCTGATGGAGTAATTGCCCGGTTTATTCAAAAAAAGGGCGAAGGCATGCATCATATTGCTTTTGATGTTATGAATATTGAAGCAGAAATGGAGCGTTTGAAGAAAGAAGGGTTTGTGCTGTTAAATGAAACACCCAAACAAGGTGCAGACAATAAACTTGTTTGCTTTTTGCACCCAAAAGATACAAACGGAGTATTGATTGAATTGTGTATGGAAAAACCAGATTTTTAATCAGTAGCCTCTATTTTTAAACCCCGAATTGATTGGGTAGTTGGAATTTGCTTACTGTGTTGAGCCCAACTTAATAATCTTCTGCAACCGAATCAGCATTTACAATTCCTAATTTATCTACAGCAACCTGTGCCGCAATTTGCGAAGCATCTTTTTTATTAAATGCTTTACCTTCAGCAATACGCTTTCCATCTACAACCGCTGCAACCGTAAATAAACGGCGGCCATTCTCTAATTTCTCATTGATCGTTTCAAACTCCAGCACTTTGCCGTTCTTATTAGCCCAACCATATAATTTATTCTTATGATTAATCTCCAACGTTTCAAGATCATCCATAAACATGTGAGGCAAAATAATACATTCCAGTACCCATTTATTTGTTTTCTTATATCCATGATCCAGATAAATAGCTCCTACTAATGCCTCCAGTGTATTACCAAAAATCTGGCTAACTTTTAGTGCCCCATCCATCTTGTTATAAAGTGTAACTTTTTTAAGCCCCATTCGGACAGCAATATCATTTAATTGCTGTCGGTTTACCATTTTGCTTCGCATCTCCGTAAGAAATCCTTCTTCTTTATAAGGATAACGCTTAAAAAGATAATCTGCTACCAATGCACTCAAAATAGCATCCCCAAGGTATTCAAGTCGTTCATTATTCTCGTCTGCATTTTCTCGAACAGAGCGATGAGTGAGGGCTGTTTGATATAATGAAATATTCCCTGGTTTAAAACCAAGAATATTTTTTAATTCTTTCTTAAATGAAGAGCCGGTGTATTTACCGGAAAAAAATTTTAAAAAATCCACAGGCGTTAAGCTACGAAAAAGGTTGATTAGTTAATAAAAAGAAATTTAATTCAATCTTTATTTCTATAAAAAGTCAAACAACAGAATTGATTGCTTACTAATAAACCACTTAACCATTATACTCTTTCACAATGACACAGGCATTATGTCCTCCAAAACCGAATGTGTTGCTTAAAGCTGCTCTCACAGGCCTTTCCTGTGCTTTATTGAACGTAAAATTCAATTTTGGGTCGAGCTCGGGATCGTCAGTAAAATGATTGATTGTAGGTGGAATAATATTTGTAATAACGGCTTGAATACTCGCAATTGCTTCAATTACTCCCGCTGCGCCAAGACAATGACCAGTCATAGATTTTGTAGCGCTAATATTTAATTTATACGCATGTTCACCAAAAACTGCAGTAATAGCTTTTACTTCAGCTCCATCACCTATTGGTGTAGAAGTACCATGGGTATTAATATAATCGATTTCATCAGGTTTCATCCCAGCATCATCTAATGCTGCAAGCATTACATTTCTTGCCCCTAAACCTTCAGGGTGTGGTGCGGTAATATGGTGCGCATCTGCCGTAGCACCACAACCTCCTATTTCACAATAAATTTTTGCACCTCTGGCTTTTGCATGTTCAAGTTCTTCCAAGACCAAAATTCCACAAGCTTCTCCCATTACAAAACCATCCCTGTCTTTATCATAAGGACGACTCGCCGTTTTTGGATCATCATTTCTTTCACTCATCGCCTTCATTGCATTAAACCCACCAACACCAGCTTCGCTAATTACAGCTTCGCTACCGCCGCTAAGTATAATATCGGATTTACCTAACCGAATAAGATTAAACGCATCCATAATAGCATTCGTGCTACTGGCACAAGCACTTACAACTGCAAAATTGGGTCCTCTCAAATTGTGCCGCATACTGATATGGCCTGCGGCAATATCTAAAATCATTTTTGGAATAAAGAAAGGATTAAACCGAGGTGTACCATCGCCTTTTGCAAATTCAGTAACCTCATGCTGAAAAGTAATTAAGCCGCCTATCCCACTTCCAAAAACCACTCCGACCCTATCGGGATTAATATTTTCTTTGTTAAGTCCTGCATCAGTCATTGCCTGATCACTTACTACCAGTGCTAACTGTGTAAAGCGGTCAATTTTTCTTGCTTCCTTTCTGTCTAAAAAATCGGTTGGTTCAAAGCCTTTTATTTCACAGGCAAACTTTGTACGGAACTTTGAAGCATCAAATAATGTAATATTATCAGCTCCCGACACTCCATTAATTAATCCATTCCAATAATCAGGTACATTATTTCCAAGAGGTGTCAATGCACCCATTCCTGTTACAACGACTCTTTTTAATTCCATAAATGTTAAGATAATGTATTTATAATAAAATACATGTTACTTTAATTAGAGTACAACATAAAGTAAAAAACCGCCTTCGCTGAAATGCCAGTCAGAAGGCGGTATAAAATCGTTTCCCACCTTAGCGGGACATCCAATAATTATTTGGCATGCTCTTCAAGATAAGAAACAGCCTGACCTACCGAAGTAATAGTCTCTGCCTGCTCATCTGGAATGGAGATATTAAATTCTTTTTCAAATTCCATAATCAACTCTACCGTATCTAATGAATCGGCGCCTAGGTCATTAGTAAATGAAGCTTCGTTGGTTACTTCTCCTTCATCAACGCCAAGCTTGTCTACGATAATTTTTTTAACTCTTGATGCAATGTCTGACATGTTCTTAAAGTTTTGTTTATTGGGTGCAAAAATATACTTTTTGATTTAATAAGCCTCGTAAAGGTGGTTTTTTCCTTTTTTATTCCAACTTATTGATAACTAATTATTAATCTTTAAATCTCTTTGCTTTTACGTAATGAAAATAAGCAAATAAACCGTTGGCAGTATTATAAGTTCTTTGTATTTTGTCTAACGGACTCTTTTGGAAGAGTCGTTTGTAGCTTAATAAACGGTTATGGCATTAAAAATTATCGACCACGGAAGTCCTGAATACCAGCAAATGGTAAAACTAAGAAATGACATGTTGCGTAAACCGTTAGGACTTGGTTTCACCGATGATGAATTAGAAAGTGAAAAAGACAATATGCTTATTGGTGCATTTGAAGAGGATGATATGCTTGGATGCTGTATGATGGTTGAAGAGAATTCCAAAACGCTACGACTTCGTCAAATGGCAGTACTAAATGACCTTCAGGGAAAAGGAATTGGAAGAGCATTAATGACTTTTGCAGAAAACCTGGCAAGAGACAGAGGCTACAAAACATTATCTATGCATGCGAGAAAAAACGCTATTGGGTTTTATGAAAAAATGGGTTATAAAGTAGCTAGCGATGAGTTTTCTGAAGTAACAATTCCACATTATGTGATGGAAAAAGAATTATAAGGATTTTACCCTTTTTTTGTTTTAGACTTAATCAGTTTTCTTAATTCAAATACTTCATCGGTGTCTTTACATCCATCTTTTGGAACCAGTAAAAAAGAACGGGTATCAAAATACAAATGAAAAAAATGTGGACTCTCCAGGTAATTTTTTAATGCTGCCCACTGCCAGTTTTTTGAGCCATGCTCATGTCCCAGACTAAACCCTTCATCATCAAACGTCATACTGAATTCATGCTTGAAAGTAACTGCCTTGCGGTACACCATTGCAGGAAGTATATACCAAAAACTAATCATTAATATGATCCACAATAAAGAACCAACAAGAAAAGCCAGTGGTTGTATCTTTTTTAGAAAATAAAGCGTAAAAGTTGCAATAGCAAAAACGTTTACCAAAATAATCATGATCCTTATTTCAGGTCGGCTGATAAAATGATAACGCAATGCCTGTAATACTTTCTTTTTTTCGTAACCAAAATAAATTGTCATGGTATAAAGTTATTAAGGCGATTTTAATTCATTCTCAGAAATACTCCATTCACCTAATTTTTCTCCTTTTATTCCTAAAAATTCAATTGTGAGTTTACGCTGATTTCTCTTTCCGCTAAACGAAAATTTTCCATAGTTCTGTTTCTCATCAATGCCTAATACCCGCATTGGATTATTTGCTTCCGGACCAAAAAATTTATGTGTGCCTGAGGTGAGTGGCGAAACAGTTATATCAAACAATGGATAGGATCCTGGCCTTTCCATTTTAATAATTTCACTATGGTGCCGATCGCCTGTAAGAAATAAAACACCACTCACTTTATACTCTTTTAAAAAATTCAATAATTCATAATACTCAGCCGGAAAGTCTTTTAGCTTATCATAAGGTGAAACAGTATTTAATACCTGACTACCCGTAGTAATAATTTTAAATGTAGCCGAACTAAAGAGTAAGGCATTTTTCAACCACTCCATTTGCTGTGCACCAAACATTGTTTTATTTGGATTTGGTTTGCCATCAATAGAATCTTTAATTTTATCTGCACTTCTCCACCATCGATCATCCAACATAAAAATATCTGCATCGCCCCAGCTAGTCATCGTGTAAATACCCTCGCCGTTTTCTCCTGATGATGGATTACAGAAATAACTATTGAAAACTTTTCTACTGGTTTCTTTTAAAATATAATTTTTACCAATATCATTGGGTCCATAATCATGATCATCCCAAATGGCAAACTGCGGCATCGCTTTTAATAAATTTTGAAGTACTGGAAAAGCTCTGTCGTGGCTGGCCCTGTACCATAATCCCCATTCACTAAAATAATCTACTTCACGGCTGTACCAGGCATCGCCTGTCCATAGCATGAAAGCGGCTTTTTCTTTCGCCATTGTTTCAAAAATAGAAGAGTCACCACCATATGGTTTTCCAGGACGATCATAAATGGGTTGATTAATGTAGGCACACCCCCCAGTGAGGAAGCTAAAATCAGGCGCTGGTTTACGCCATTGCCAAAGATCTTTAGTCGTAAATTCTCCACCATTATTAGTTAGCTTACCATTGATTGAAAATTTGTATGCATATGTTGTATTAAATTCCAGTCCTCCAATTACAAATGTTATAGGATTAAAGTCATTCCCCAACTCACCTTTATAAGTCACTGTTTTAAATGATTTATTATCTGCTTTCTTATTGTATAGTATGGAAACTGTTTTTACTTCTGACGAAACTTCCAGCCATATTTTGGCATCTCTCAGTTCAACCGGACCAAGCATCGGACCAGCAATGATTTTCGGTTGTGCAACAACTATTGTTGAAATAAATAAAAAAATAAAAAATAAAAATTTATTGTACATGTTGTTATAATTAGAATCGCAAAATAAGCCAGAAAAAGAATGATTTGAAAAAGAAATAAACGAATATGAAATAATATTGTCATTATCTGAAATTAATATTGTTCATTCTTGCTAAAGCTAAAGTGCTGATTTAAAATGTTCTACCTTTTAATAACTCATACCAAAATCATTAACCCTGTATTTTGTATTTGAATACTTTCTATTTATTGTTTAAATTTATTTTTCTCTATAAGAACTATCTTTTTTCTTCATATATTTTTTAGTAAACCAAAAACAAACCAACATGAAAAAAATGCTGATTATTATTGTAGCAGGCCTTTTTGTTATAGCCTGTAACAATGAAAAAGACAAAGAAGCAACATCTGGAATGATGCCAAGTGACCTAGTTCAAAATGATTTAAAAGGTGATATTTCTATGATAGAAGAAACTCCTTATAAAGTTGATAGTGCGGGAGCAATGGGAGCAATGGACAGTTGCTGTATTTCTATAGAAGAATATGACGAAAATGGAAATCAAATAAAATTTACATCAAAAACCAGTGATGGAAAAGTTAGTAATGAAGGTGTAGTGACTAGACATGCAAATGGCACTTGGAAAGGAATGAC
>JAHEMM010000123.1 GCA_024643655.1 Chitinophagaceae bacterium
GTTATTGCCGTATTGTTACATACCGTCTGACTTGATGGTGTTGCTACTGCATTTGGTGTTGGATTAACCAATACCGTTGCCGTGATCGGTGTACCCGGACAACCATTCGCTGTTGGTGTAATCGTAAACGTTACGGTAACAGGAGCATTCGTTGTATTGGTCAGTGTTCCGCTGATATTACCTGCGCCACTTGCCGCTATTCCCGTTACTGTTGCGGTATTGTTTCTTGTCCAGTTATAAACCGTTCCTGCTACATTGCCTGTCAATGCTATCGTTGTAATCGCATTGGCCGAACATATTGTTTGGCTTGCTGGTGTAGCTACTGCGTTTGGTGTTGGATTAACCAATACCGTTGCCGTGATCGGTGTACCCGGACAACCATTCGCTGTTGGTGTAATCGTAAACGTTACGGTAACAGGAGCATTGGTTGTATTGGACAGTGTTCCGCTGATATCACCTGCACCACTTGCCGCTATTCCCGTTACTGTTGCTGTATTGTTCCTTGTCCAGTTGAATACCGTTCCTGCTACATTGCCTGTTAACGCTATCGTTGTAATCGCATTGGCCGAACAAATCGTTTGGCTGGCCGGTGTTGCTACTGCATTTGGTGTTGGATTAACCGTTAAATTAGTCTGTACAAAAGGACGACATGATGGATCAACCGGAACAGATGATAAAATTGCATAAATAATATAACTACCAACCGGGATACTGCTTGAAATAGTTGTTGCAGTAGTACCTCCTCCACCAAGACCTCCGTTCGGCACAGTGGCGATAGTAGTACCTCCTATATAAGGATCAGCCAGAGGGGTAGCGGAATATTTAAAGGTAATTCCATAAGTAACTCCCATAGAAGTTAAACCAGATGCTGTTAGTGTTACAGGTGCCCCTGCGCAGACTGCCGGTGTTGGATTGGTTGTCAAACTTCCTATCGTTGGGCAAACAGCACAACCACCAGGTCCTACTAAATTAAATGTAGTTGATTTCTGACATGATGTTATTTGATCAGTAACTAAAACTGTATACTGACCGATTGATAAAGTAGTCTGATCTTCAACACCTTGTATAATACCTGTTCCTCCAACAGTGGACCAGAAATAAGTATAAGGTCCGGCAGTTCCACTTACTGTTACATCAATTGCTCCATCATTTGATACGCAAGTGACTGGTTGTGTAATAACTCCAGAAACTGTCGGTAAAGGGTTTATTGAAACAACAACTGACCCTGTCATTGTATTGGTACAAGTTGTTGTTCCATTTGTAGCTTCAACTGTATATGTACCGGCAACAGTCTGGTTACCAAAACTGATTGCTGCACCTGTACCGGCTACTGGTGAACCTGTATTAACTCCACCTATTTTTAATTGATAATTCACTCCTGTCGCTGAACCACTCAATCCAACTGCAATACCAGTACCACTGGCACAGTAGCTTCCACCACCCGTTACATTGAATTGTGCAGGTAATGGGCTGTTGCTTACTATTACAGGTAATAGTAAAGAGCAAGTACCATTATTTGCTTTTATATAATATGTTCCAGGAGTCGTTACTGCAGTTGGTGTTGCTACTGTTATTGTTGCGGCAGCATCCGTGAAATAAGTAAAGGTCAGGCCTCCAATAGATCCGGATGTAACTGCTGGTACAGTAAGATCTACTCCCGTTCCAGGACAAACCGGAGCAGGGTTATTGATCACCAGACCTGTTGGAGTAAATTCGTCTGCACCTAAATCCGGGCCAAAAGGAGCTGCGCCACGGGTATCATTATCAATATCTGTAGTAATACCTGCAATATTTGTACCTGTACCATTTAAACACCAGTTATCACCTGTTGAAGTACTTAAATGCAAATCAGAAGATGAAACAAAAGCAGGTGCAAAACTGATTGAATTTGCATCCTGTCCCGTTGCAGTTTGCCAATTTGCTAAAGTTGCCCTTGCAGATGTCAGGAATCCTACATTTTGAGCAGAATAATCATTATAATTTATACCACTTGCAGGGAATATTGCTGCAGATGAAGCAACATATGCTCCATATCTTGTTCCAATAGTTTGTGTATTTGATAGAATGTTGTTTACTAATTTAATACTACCCGCAGTTGTAACTGTAGAAGCAATATTTATAGCAGCTGTAATACTACCGGCAGCTACCTGGTTTGTATTCATATTAACTGTATTGTAGTAGATGTTATATCCACCACCTGTATTGACCATAATTCCATATCCATTATCAGTGGATGTTACCCCACCAAATCCCTGGCTGGCAACATCAGCAATAAAATTGTTGGCAATTAGAACATTAGCAGTTGTAGAACTTGAATTAAGTAAAATTCCATTACTTCCCCAACCTGTAGTATTATTCTGGCGAATGTCTTTTATATCATTACGGGTTATCGAACCACCATTCAGAACAGCACCGACTAAAACTCCACTCATTGTTGAAGATGTTCCAGTAGATGAACTTATGCCTCTTATCAGGTTTAAACTGATATTAAAATCTGAAGCATTTTGAACGGAAACGCCGCGGAATGAAAGTTTTTCGGCTACTACTGTTGACCCAAAATCATTTTGAGTAATCGCCCAATTTGCGTCAAGCGTTACTGGGTCACCCGTTACAAAAATTGCATTTTGAACACTTTTGGCGGAAATATTATCAATTGTATTATTTGAATTAGGACGTCCATTTTCAGCAGCTACACCAAAGGTTGCTCCACTTCCTCCTATTATTCCCTGGCCACCAAAAGCACCGGATCCGATAATATTCAGATTTCTGATTGTATTATTTGTAGCACCACTTGTAGCATTTGTAGCAATCCAAAAAACAGCCCCCGTTGAAGAGTTAGTGATTGTTAGTTCCCTTATTGCAGCATTTCCTCCTAGTGTATTTGTGGACGTCATGCCGGTAGTAGAACCGTCAAATGTCACATTATCTGCACCATTCAGTTTTATCAAAGAAACAATACTGCTTCCAGTAATATTCCTTGGTGCTCCACTTGGTTTTATAAGAACAGTAAATGGAGAAGCGAATTCATTTAACGCATGAGTTCCCAATTCTCCCGTTAAATCTGAAACTATATTTACAGTAATATTTCCATTTACTTCGGAATTGTTTATAGCTTCAAAAATACCTCCATTATTTGTCAACGATGTATATGTTTGGCCTATACCAACAGGAATTATTCCACTTATAGTTGGAATAATTGTATACTGATTTGGGGTTGTAGGCGGAGTTGTTATGGTATTTACATTTGTACCAGAAAATCCTCCTGATGGATTTGCTGCAAGGTTTCCCAAAGCATCCTGTGCAACTACATAATACCTGATTACATCTGTTGTAACTACACCACCAACCAATGAATAATCAATTGTAGCATTCCAAACCCCATTCTGAACTGTTCCACTTGAAAGTGAGGCTGCTGTAGAAAAATAAGCACCGGCATTTTTATTATAATAAATGCGAGGGGATGAACCTCCAGTTGCTACTCCCGTAACATCGGTAATTGTTACACTTAATATTCTATTGGCTGTACTTGTAGTATTTACAAGCGGAGTATACGTAATTACAGGTGCAGCAAGGTCAATTCCATTGAAGTTGCCAGCATCTGCACCAATATCCACCGGTGTTAAACCACTTCTTATTTGTTCGTCAAAGTCATTTATCACACCAACATCAACACCATTTCCTTCTGCAGGTGTGACGTTTGCAGGATGTATATGCAGATCAGGAATTACTGCATTAGTTGGGTCGTTAAATTGTGGATTCGATTCAAAACTACCTGCATCTTGTCCAACAGCAGTTTTCCAGTTAGCTATATTGGCAACATCAAGTGAATTGTAAAATCCAAATACCGCCCCTGTACCATTGGCAAAATATATGTTATTGTTTAATGTCAACCCTGTTGGATTTGGTGCTGTACCATTTATTTTAATAGCATAATGCTTTCCGGTTGCCCCACCATTTGTTCTACCATTAAAGAAAATATTATTTCTGAAAGAACGGGTATTAACTGTTTGTGAACCGTTGAAAGCAAAAGAACTTCCTACTCCGGCAGTTGCAGTACCGCCAATATATACACTGTTATGGAAAAACTGGTCGGTACCTAAAGCGCCATTTATTCCATTTATTCCCGCTACAGAACTATTTGTTGCCGCTGCTCCAATTGCATTTGTAACTCCTGCTCCAATTGCTATTAAATTGTTCCGATAAGTAGTGGTTCCACCCCCTACTCTTATCCCATTTATTTCGGCAGAAGTGCTGTTAGTAGAAGAGGTAAGGCCATAAATCAAGTTGCCATCTACAATATTTGCTCCTGTAAATCCAGTAAACTGAATGCCTGATACAACAGTAGCAGCTGTCCCATTTGTATTAGTCAGATTTGCAATTGTATTCTGACTGATTGTATGATTAGCTGAAGATGCAGTAAATACAATGCCACCAACTGACGCACTAGTCGTTGTTCCTGTTCCACCAGCTGCTGAAAGATTTTTGATTACATTTCCTCTTACTGTAGCTGAAGGACTAGCGTTTAATATACCTTGAACAATTGTACCAGTAGCTGTAGATGTACTTTGCATTGAGTTGGCATTGAAACCACCAATATTATTATCTATAACTGTCCATGTTGCTGATGAAGTGGTAAAACATCTTAACCCATATATATTAGCGGCTCCTGTAGAAGAGTTAGAAACTGTAAAACCACTAATGTTGTTATTATTAGTAATAAAATTGCTGGAACCAAAATTGAAAATACCAATAACATCACCAGCACTTGTAGAACTGGAAGTCCATGTGATACTACCATTAACTGACAAACTACCAATTGTATTTCCGGTAATATCTCCAACCGAAACCAAGCCACTACTAACATAAATACCCCTGAATGATGCAGATGAAGATGTTCCGCTTAATGGCCCTGACATTGCAATACCTGCAACTGTATTGCCTTGTACACTAGTTGCAGTTGTAGTGCCCACTGAAAGGTTGATAGGAACAAATGTACTTGAAGCACCTATTCCTACAAATGTATAAGTACCTGTGCCATTGGCAGCAGCAAAGCCAATCGTATTGCCAGTTATTTGAAAATTGTTGCCTGCAGTATTTGAAATTCTAATGCCAGAATGTTGAGCCGCTGTGGTTTGAGTTCTGGTTGCAGTTTGGTAAAACTTATTATTTGAAATAACTGTTCCAACTGTTCCACTATTCAAATCTATACCTGCAGATGCAACTGCCACGCCAAAATAATCGAATATATTATTCCCGGTAATAACTATACCACTGTTGGCTGTTCCGGGATCTGTGTTTGAAGAACCGCTGAAATAAATACACTTTGTTGGAAGATTAGCCCCAGCCGGACCGATATTACAATTTGAAATAGTATTGTTATCATTACCAGTGCTAATTGCTGCAGAACCAAAGAGGATATTTCCTCCAATTGTTCCTACTGCCATGGTAGCAGAGCCAAGTACTGAGCAGTTTGTAATAGTATTGCCTGTTGCATCTGCCTGAAACCTGATTGTTGATGTACCCGAAGTTGCAGAAACTGTTGTATTTGAGATCGTCAAAGTATTTCCACCAGTATTTAGTCCATTAATAGTTATATTATCGGCTCCATTTAGATCAATTAATGGTAAACCTGCTGTTGCAGCACCCGTTATAGTCCTTGCAGCACCACCGGAAGGTTGTATTAATATTGATGTATACGATGCAGCACCTGCTCCACTTGCATTTAAAATTGCACCTGTGGCAGGCTCAGTTGTATTGCCTACAATAGAAATGGTTATAGCGCCAGTATGTGTTCCGGCATTAATAGCAGCAAAAGCACTAGATAAATCCGGGTAAGATCCAGCACCTGGATTTACAGTTATGTTTTGAGCATTTGTTACCGTAGTATACAATAAAACAGTAAGCAGTAGGAAGTAAATTTTCCTCATAAAAGCAGTTTAGTTTTTTAAAATAAGAAAGAAGTCAAAAAGACTTCACACATCCAAGTTATTTCTTTTTTATATTAAAAAACATTTTTTCATTTTTTTTATACACATTCTTTTTCAAATGTTTAAGCCACAAAAAACCCCTTCCGATTTGTTGGAAGGGGTTTTGATTATGCTGTATTTCTTTTCTACTAGTTATTATGAACGATGATCTTCTTCGTACCAATCAGTCGGGCATCTGCTCCTCTCACTTCT
>JAHEMM010000124.1 GCA_024643655.1 Chitinophagaceae bacterium
GATGTTCGATTAATGAAGAACAAAAAAGATTGGGCTGAAGGCGTTGCGATACATACACATTCCTTATCTCCAGACCGTGTAACACCGTTTTGCACTCATTTCGGGGTTTGCGGTGGATGCCAATGGCAAATGTTACCTTATGAAAAACAATTAGCCTACAAACAACGACAGGTTGAAGAAACTTTAAAACGTATAGGCAAAGTAATTTTGCCAACATGTCTTCAAATAATTGGAGCCGCCGAAACTACTCATTATCGTAACAAGATTGAATATACATTTGGTAACAAACGCTATTTATTGAAAGAAGAAATAGCTGATGAAACAATAAATGGTCAACAAGATGTTGCTGGTTTTCATGCAAAGGGCTTTTTTGACAAGGTGGTAGATATAAAAGAATGCTTTTTACAGGCCGAACCTACTAATTCAATTCGTTTGGCTGTAAAAGAACTGGCGATTAAAAACAACTGGCTTTTTTATGATATCCGAAATCATGTTGGTTTTTTAAGAACAATGCAGGTACGCCTTTGTACAACCGGAGAGCTAATGGTGAACATTGTAGTTGCAGAAAATGATATGAAGAAAATTAACGGGTTAATGGAACATATTACCCGCCAATTTCCTGAAATCACCACATTGTTATATACAATCAACTCTAAGTGGAACGACAGTATGTTTGATCTTGAACCTGTTGTTTACAATGGCAAAGGATATGTTATTGAGAGGCTGGAAAATTTTCAATTTAAGATAGGACCAAAGTCTTTTTTTCAAACCAATACAAAACAGGGAGAACAGTTATACAAGGTAACAAGAGAATTTGCGGAGTTAACCGGAAAGGAAACAGTGTACGATTTGTATTGCGGCACTGGCAGCATCGGCATTTTTGTAAGCAATCTGGCTAAAAAAATTATTGGCGTGGAAATGATAGAAGCTGCTATTGAAGATGCTAAAGAAAATGCTACTTTAAATAATTTATCATCCACTGCATTTTTTACTGGTGATGTAATTGATATCTGTAATGATAATTTTTTTGCTGAGCACGGTAAACCGGATGTGATAATTACTGACCCACCAAGAGCTGGTATGCATGAAAAGTTAGTAAAGAAAATTCTGGATATGGCTGCCCCAATAATAGTATATGTTAGTTGCAACCCAGCTACACAGGCAAGAGACTTACTTTTATTGGATGAAAAATATACAGTGACAAAAGTACAGCCGGTAGACATGTTCCCACATACACACCATATTGAAAATGTGGTACAGTTGAAATATAGAAATGTTTAATAATCGAATTGTTAATATTCAGATATACTATCAATTTTTTGACATTGTCTTCAATTCGTTAAAAGGCAGACAATCAATTAATCTTACATTTGCGCAATGAGTAATTTTCGAACGACTGTGCCTCAACGCTTTCCACCTATAGTTAAAAATCTAATTATCATTAATGTGCTGGTTTGGGTAGCACAATTAATTTATGATAAGCAATGGGGATTAACACAAAAAATAGCATTATGGCCAATTGATTCTCCAGTATTTGAGCCATACCAGGTTATCACCCACATGTTTGCACATGCAAGTTATACCGATGGTGGAAGTATCATGTTTTTCCATATTCTTTTTAATATGTTCATGCTTTATATGTTTGGCAGAATACTAGAAAATGTATGGGGTGCCAAACGATTTCTTATCTTTTACATGGCCTGTGGTATTGGTGCAGCTGCTGCACATTTAGGCATGCAATATTTTATGGGAGGAGATGCGCCGGCAGTTGGTGCATCAGGTGCAGTTATGGGAGTATTCGTTGCTTTTGGCTATTTGTTTCCCAATACCGAATTAATGATTATTCCAATTCCTGTTCCTATAAAAGCAAAATGGCTGGTACTGGCCTATATTGCTTTTGACCTATTTGGAGGCTTTGGAAAAATAGCTGGCGACAGTATTGCTCACTTTGCGCACCTTGGTGGCGCATTAACTGGTTTTTTAATTGTGCTTTTCTGGAACAAAACGAATCGTAAAACGTTGTATTAATTTATATAATTTTAAAACATCAGTGGCTTACACCGAACAAGAATATAAAGAAAGAATATCGTTAGGACAAAAAGGCAATACACTCATTTTATTGATTGCTATTTGCCTGATCATGTTTGTAGGTCTTGCCTTTATGAAAGCGATGTCTTATTTCGCCAATCCTAAAGAACTGGCTTTACCACTCTATTATAAAAATGTGTTAGGTTTATTTGTAATGCCTGCAGATGGCAATCAATTTTTTCATAAACCATGGACTTTGATTACGCATATGTTTGCGCATGATAATGTATGGAAGGTTTTTACCAACATGGTATGGCTTTGGTGCTTTGGTTACATCATGCAAGATCTTACTGGTAATAAAAAGATCGTTCCCATTTTTATTTACGGTGCTATCGGCGGTGCGCTGGCATTTATACTTGCTTATAATTTTATTCCTGAATTAAAATCTCAAGTTTCTTTTGCAGTTTTAAGCGGAGCTTCTGCATCTGTAATGGCGGTTGCAGTTGCCACTACAATGTTATCCCCTAAATACAAAATATTCCCTTTACTGGGTGGAGGTTTCCCACTTTGGGGGTTGACATCAATCTATGTTATTTCAGATTTTCTTACTGTCTCAATAAGCGACTCCGGCACATTGATCACCCACATTGCCGGAGGCATTACCGGTGCATTATTTATATTATTTTATCAAAAAGGATATGACTGGGGCGGATGGATGAATAATTTCTTTGATTGGATTACCAATCTTTTTAATCCAAACAAACCCAAAAAAGGAACAAATATAAAAGAAGAATTGTTTTATAAATCAGCCGGTGTTCCGTTTAAAAAAACTCCGCATATTACACAAGATAGAATTGATATTATTCTTGATAAGATTAATCAACAAGGTTATCATCAATTAAGTGATGAAGAAAAAGATTTTCTGAAAAGAGCAAGTAAAGAAGGCTTCTAAGTTTATTTTCTCATCATCCTTTACTTGTAGCATTTTAATTAAATTGCATCAATGTCTTCAAAGCTGCGCATCTTCACCAAGCGATTTTTTATTTATACAAATATTGCAGTCGTATTTTTTTTATTACTGTCATGTTTAGCACCCTATCTCAATCCACAGAAATGGTGGTTTATTACTTTTTTGGGATTAGGATTTCCTTTCCTGCTGGTAATCACTTTTATATACTTGTCGGGCTGGTTGATTTTGTTAAAACCAAAGCTGGCACTGATCTCTGGATTTGCGATAGTCCTGAGTATTAAAAGTATTAGTGTCTTTTTTGCTTTCCATAAGCAGAAAAATTTTTCATTGACAAAAGATTCAGAGTCTTTACGAGTTGTTACCTGGAATGTTGCCCGTTTCATTGAGTTGAAAGAAAACAATAATAAGGGAAGCGGCATACGAAAAAAAATGCTGGCGCAATTACAAGAACAAAATGCTGATGTGCTTTGCCTTCAGGAATTTCATACAGCTACTGGAAGAAATTATTATAACAATATTAAAACCATAGAGAATGAATTAGGATACCCTTTTCATTATTTTGTTTATGATCAGGATGGTGATAGCCTTTACTATAGCTCCATAATATTTTCGAGGCTTCCCATTATAGATACTGGAATGATCCGTTATCCAAGACCTACCCTTCCCGATGTTTTGATATATGCAGATCTAAAAAAAGGTAAAGACACAGTAAGGGTTTATACTACACATTTACAGTCGGTACAGCTGGGTACAAAAGATTATGAGGAAATACAAAAGATTAAAAGCGGAGGAGAAAACCCGGTAGCCAATTCCCGTGGTATTCTTTCCAAAATAAAAAAAGGCTTTTCTTACCGTAGTATACAAGCAGATATTATTGCAGAAGTAATGGAGGATAGTCCTTACCCTATTATCTTTTGTGCCGATTTGAATGATGTACCCAATTCATATACCTACTTTACTATAAGAGGTGAATTACAAGATGCATTTCTGAAAAAAGGATTTGGCATTGGCCGAACTTTTTCAAGCTTATCACCAACTTTACGTATAGATTATATTTTAGCTGATAGAAACTTCAAAACAATGCAGTTCAAACGTGCCATCAAAAAACTATCTGACCATTATATGTTGGTGGCCGATCTGCAATTGAAAAATTGAATAAATATTCTTATTTTCGATACATCATGAAACGCTTACAATTCTATACCTGTTGTTGCCATCAAATGGTAGCATAATTGCTATTTTTGCTTAAACTATTCTTCTCTTAAATTATTTTTATCTTTTCAATCAGCGAATCAACTTTATGAGTGAACTTAAAGTTTATAATACCCTTTCCAGACAGAAAGAAAAATTTGAACCAATTACACCGGAACATGTAGGGTTATATGTATGCGGACCAACAGTATATAGTGATGTTCACTTAGGGAATTGCCGTACATTTATTTCTTTTGATATTATTTACCGACATCTAATGTACCTCGGTTTTAAAGTCAGGTATGTACGAAATATTACAGATGCCGGCCACCTGGAAGGTGACAGAGATGAAGGCGATGACAAGTTTTCTAAAAAGGCAAGATTGGAAAGACTGGAACCAATGGAAATTGTACAGCGATATACAGTTGGTTTTAGAAAAGTAATGGAAATGTTTAATAATCTGCCACCTACTATTGAACCTACAGCTACCGGACATATTACAGAACAGATTATCATGGCGCAACAGATCATAGACAATGGCTACGCCTATGTGGTAAATGGCACCGTATATTTTGATGTAGAAAAGTATAATAAGGAAAAGCCTTATGGAATTCTTACAAATAGAAAACTGGAAGATCTGTTGGAAGGAACAAGAGAGCTCGGTGGACAAGATGAAAAAAAAGGAAGACTCGATTTTGCTCTTTGGATAAAAGCCGGACCTGAACATTTAATGCAATGGCCATCACCCTGGGGTATGGGATTTCCTGGTTGGCATATTGAATGTTCGGCAATGAGCGAAAAATATCTGGGAAAGCAATTTGATATTCATGGAGGAGGCATGGACCTTGCAGCAACACACCATACAAATGAGATAGCTCAATCACAAGCATGTTATAAAACCTCACCGGTAAGGTATTGGATGCATACAAATATGCTTACCGTAAATGGGGTGAGGATGAGTAAAAGTGCCGGCAATGGCTTTTTGCCAGAAGAATTATTCAGTGGATCTCATCCATTATTGGAAAAAGCGTATTCGCCAATGAATGTTCGGTTTTTTATGTTGCAAACGCATTATAGAAGTACATTAGATTTTAGTAACGATGCATTGCAAGCAGCAGAGAAAGGGTTGAAACGCTTATGGGATGCATATGATTTTTTGATGAAAATGGAAGTGCATACAGAAAAACCTGAAGGGACTGATGTAGAACTGGATTCCAAAGTAAGGAAACTGGTAAATGAGTTTGATGAGCATATGAATGATGATTTTAATACAGCCCGGGTATTAGCCAGTATGTTTGAGTTGGTACCTGTTATCAACTCCATAAAAGATAAAACAATAGCGAATAATGCAATTTCATCGGATACTTTATTATTAATGCAATCAAAATTTAAAAACTATCTGGAAGATGTATTTGGTTTAAAACCAATGAATGAAGCAGACAATACTAAGCTGCAAGGTGTGATGCAGTTATTGATTGACATTCGTAAGGAATCAAAAAGTAAAAAAGATTTTGCAACATCGGATAAAATAAGAAACCAACTGACTGAACTCGGCATTACATTGAAGGATGAAAAAGGCGGAGAAATGAGTTGGAGCATTGATTAAGTTTGATGATTACTTGCCCCAGTATTCAATTTTTTATTTTTCGTTAAACACTTTTACTCTTTTATACCTACAATTCACTCCAAAAAAACTACACTCCACACTAATATCTTAACTACTTTCATTAATTGGTGTTCTATAGATTAAACAAAAAATAATTAACTATGGAACTTAAAAACATTTTTCGCAAATCAGCTTTGCTTCTGACATTGAGCATACCTGTATTATTTTCAAGTTGTGATAAGGATGATGATATCACTTCAAATACCATCACAGATATTGTGGTATCCGGATCCAATTTCAC
>JAHEMM010000125.1:0-4128 GCA_024643655.1 Chitinophagaceae bacterium
GGGGCTAGTTCATTATCATTGTTGGTATCTTCCATTTCGTCTGCTGCTTTTTTCATTTCATCTACTTGCTTTTTAAGTTCCTTTATTTTTCTATTGATATAGTCCTGTTCTTCGAGAATTTGTCCCATTTCTGCCATTTCATCTATTGATAACCGGTCTTTAATTTTAGGATCAGTTTTTTTCAGGTCGCAAGGCGCATTCATAAGATTCTTGAGCAGTTTACGGGCAGCTTCAGCTTCTCTAATCTTTTTTACTGGTAAAGGTGCTAAGGTAGATGCCGCTAAGAGTTCTTTGTCAAGTGGTACAAGGCCATCATTTGCGAGTTTGCTTATTGGTGTTAGTTCATCATCATAGCCAAATTGTTTTTTTAGTTCATCCAGCGGCTTAAGGGCTTCATTGCTACTGTTTGTTTCTGATGGGGCAATACTTCCTTCTGAAGTTTTAAAATAAGGGGTGTTATATTTTCCGGGCTCACTGATATCATTGTTGTCAAAACCGTAGGAAATGGTAAAATTGGCAATAGCAGGTGATGAAGCCGCGGGTATATTGAATCCGTTGCTTTCAAATTTAACTGATGCAGCCATTAGTTTTAGTTTATCCAATCCCGCTGGCATGGCTACTACAATCGGACAATGAAACTTTGGTAATTCTGGCTCAGGGTAAATGTTCACTTGGTCATTATCTATGTTGATACAATGTTTCTTAAAGGTCTCCAGGTCATCTATAGCCGAAGTAATTATACTTACAAACTTCCCTGTCCAGCCGGCACATTGTACTAGTGCAAGATTTCTGGGATTACCTACCATGAACCAAGTCCAGGTGCAATAGGCATTCAACCATTGTCGGAATTCTTCAATTTTTTGTATATGAAATTTTCTGATTCGAGGATTAACAATTCGTAAAAAACGGCTGGCAGCTACATCCCAATCTTGACATGTCGAGTTTTTCCTATTTACAGTATTACTTACTTTTTCCCGTTCATTATCAATAAAATTATTTAGTACACCATAGTCACTAATATACTGTTTGTCCCATTTCACAACCCAGGCATTTAATATGAGAGAAATGTACAAAGCCGGTTTACTCATAAAGCTGATGCCCTCGCTAAATTCTTTCATCAATGTTTTAATAACAACAGTTTCGTCTTCAGTAGAAAGTTGATCAAGTTCTGTATTCGCAGTTTGTTCGAATTGTTCCACCTTCTCCCTGAGCTTTTCCAGCATATTATCATATCCTTTAAGTATAGCCATGTCTTGTGTATAAGATTCAACACTATTGCCCAGTTTCGGAATTGTTACCCAGTTGTAGGGGAAATATTCATAGATATTTATATGATTTCTGAGTTTATCAAAGTCATCCTGGTTAAGTTTATTCTTGTTATTTGAATTGTTGGCCATTTTCTCACTCAATGAATTGGGATGTTGATTGTATGATTCCGAATAATGATCACCTGCTTCATTTATATTCCCAGCAGCTTCTTCTATTAATCCTTTTGTCGCCTGTGTCTCTGGGTTATGTGGGTTTTTTCGATTTGCAAAACTCATATGACGTCTTGCACTATCCAGTTGCCCTAATTGCAGCCAAGCATAACCGAGATTGTTGCGAACGGTACTATTCGAAGGCAATTGTTTTTGAAGTTTGTTCAAAAAAGGAATTGCTTTTTCAGGATATCCATATTGTGATAAAAAAGCAGCAAGGTTATTTTGATAATTTAAATTGGCTGGGTCTAACTGAACTGCTTTTGCTGCCAATGCCATAGCAGTATGAGGCTGGCTTTGTAAAGCCGCTGTAAGCGAAGCATTCATTAGTGCTGGTGCTGTATTGGCCTTTGCAATTATACTATTGATAATTGTTTTTTCAGCAGATGGTGCTTTCATTAGAATTTTAGAGTAATAACTGCCAGCCAGCATTTTAATATCTGCATCGGTGAGACTTTTTGCAGGAATACTATTGATACGGGCAATGTCTTTTTTTGGAATCAGCTCCTTATTATCCCTAAAATCAATGGGAGCCTGTTTTACTTGCTGATTGCTGTTTTCGGACAACATTTCTTTTAACATCGCCTTTTCTTCAGCTGTCATATCATCCCCTTTCATCGCATCTTCCATCATTTTCTCCATTTGAGTTTTTGGAGGATTGCTTTGCTTTACTTTTGGTTTAGTTTGTGCTGACAGATAGGAGGAAAGAGAAACCGAAAGAATAAATAGTTGAAGAAGCTTTTTCATCGTACTGCTTTTTAAATAAAGTAGAATTGCAATTTGTTTTGAAAACCAAATTTTCATACTGTAAATATCTTTGGTTTATAATGACATGTATACCCTTAAAACGAGGGGTTCTTTATTTTTTCATTCACTGAAAAAGGGGAGTAGAATAAAATATATTCTAAGTTTATTTGCCATATGTGGGATATGCTTTATTTTAAGGTTTCATGAAAACAGGTATGAAATTTATAATAGCCATATTTTTTATTTGCAATAGCTATTCTGCTTTTGCTCAACAAAAAATCATTGATAGCCTTCAAAATCTCCTCAAGAAAGAAAATGCAATAAATCGGAAAGCAAGATTGAGTATTAATATTGGGAAAGAGTATATCTCTTCTGATACCCTTAAAGCGAAACAATTTCTTACAACTGGTCTTGAGCTTGCTGAAAAAGCAAATGATGATATGGGCAAAGGGATGTTTCATCTTTATACAGCTTATCTGGAATGCAATAAAGGTTTATTCAAAGTAGGGATTTTGTCATTTGACAAGGCTTCTGAATTTTTTAATGCCTATGCATCAAAAAATGATATTTCGGAGATTGAAAAAAAAGAAAATACCGGTTTGCTTCTTGATGCAGAGCTAAGCAGAGGTAATGTATATCTAGAATTATATGAGTATGAAAAGGCAATTGACATGTTTTGGAAGGTTTTAAAAGTACTTGAAACGGCAGACTTTCCTGATAAGCAGATGGCTTTTGCTGCTACTTATCAATCAATTGCATTAGCATATTATCACAGGGAACAGTACCAAACTGCATTACAATATTATTTGAAGGCAGTACCTTTTGCTGATAAAAGTGGAAATGAAATGGTAGCAGCAGAGAGTACTATTTATGCAGCCATGTGTTATACATTGTTGAGAAAATATGATTCCTCTTCCTTTTTGTTAAATGAAACAGAACCAAGAGTGTTGAAAATTGATAATGCAGGGTTAAATACTATTTTCTATGCCAGAAAAGCAGAACTGCTTAGATATACAGAAAAGTGGCAAGAAGCTGATAATGCTTATGAAAAAGCTATCGGGAATGCAAAGAAAACAGGTAATATTTATATGCAGGCAACCTTTACTCATGCCAGAGCACGGTGTTTATTAAAACTAAATAAAATTGATGAAGCAAGGAAAACTGCTGAAGAAGCTTTAGACTTATCAAAATCCATTAACAAGAAAAGGGAAATACTTGAGTCTCAAAAAGTGCTGAGTTTGGTAGAAGCTAAAGCAGGTAATTACACAAAAGCTTATAAATATCTGGAAGAATATACTGCGGGTAATGACAGTCTGCATACAAAAGAATTGACAGAAAAAATTCAAGCATTAGATAAGAAGTATCAAACTGAATTGAAGGAAGATAAAATCAGTAAGTTGGAAAAGGATAAAAAAATACAAGCACTTACAATTGGAAAGAAAAATATTGTCAATTATATTTTCGGAGCGGCAGTATTTATATTACTGGGTATTACAATTCTCACATTTCGAAACTATAAACAAAAACAAAAAATTCAGCAACAACTAATATCTGAATTGGAGATGGAAAGAAAACTTTCAGCTACCGAAGCAGTACTGAAAGGAGAAGAACAAGAAAGAACCCGTTTGGCAAAAGACCTTCATGATGGATTAGGGGGAATGTTGTCAGGCATTAAATACTCATTTCAAACTATGAAAGGAAACCTTATTTTAACACCTGATAATGCTCAGGCATTCGAACGTAGCATGGATATGCTGGATGGTTCTATTAAGGAAATGCGAAGGGTGGCGCATAATATGATGCCTGAGGTATTGCATAGGTATGGTTTAAGTGCCGCAATACAAGACTATGCTCAAGAAATAAATAATAGTGGCATCATAAAAGTCATATATCAATCAATGGG
>JAHEMM010000125.1:4228-5939 GCA_024643655.1 Chitinophagaceae bacterium
CATGGGGCAGCAAGCAAAAATGATATTATTTTGGGGAGACGAGAAAAAGAAGTGCTTGATCTTTTAAAAATCGGGTATACAAACGCTGAGATGGCAGAGAAGTTAAATATCAGTGTAAATACTGTTGATACTTATCGTAAAAGCCTTTTGTCAAAACTTAAAGCAAAAAATACTGCTGATTTGATAAGGATTGCATTTTTGAATAAATTAATTACTATTGAATAGCATTGCTAACTAATTTCTATTCCTTTATAAAATCGGACATAAAAAAGTTAATTTGGATAAGCCAATGACAAACACTCCAGAGTAGCTATAAAAGTCGTATACTAGTGTATCAATCTAATTGTATTTTCAAAGAAATTTCTTTGAATTTTTAGCCGTATGTGATTTTTTAAATCTTCTACTAATTCATTTAATTTTTTCATGCTCTATTATTTATAATAAGTTGCTTTTATTTCCGGAATTAATACAGACAATTTTTTAATCCTTGATTCATCACTCGGATGTGTTGATAGAAAAGCCGGTAATTTTCCGCCTTTATTATTTGCTGCCATACGTTGCCAGAAAGGAACGGCTTCTTCCGGATTGTAACCAGCCATGCTCATAAATATCAAACCTAATTTATCAGCTTCACTTTCCTGCATACGGCTGTTGGGTAGCTCTAAAGCAAGTTTTGATCCAACAACATAAAGTCCAAGAAATAACAACTGAGTTGATTCTTTTTTTTCTTTTAGAGCTTCTTGTAATGCAATACCGCCTAAACCTACCAATAAGGCTTCGCTCATCCGTTCGTTTCCATGTCTTGCAATGGCATGTGCTATCTCATGTCCCATTACCACTGCAAGGCCTTCTTCTGATTGAGTTATGGGTAGCAAGCCGGTATATACAACTACTTTGCCTCCGGGCATACACCATGCATTAATAATGTTTTCATTAATGGTGTTGAATTCCCATTTAAAATTCTTCAGGTCTTTGCTCATATTGTTTTGTAACATATATTTTTCAACAGCTAGTTGAATGTTACTACCAACTCTTGTTACCATCTGTGCCCTTGTATCATATTGAGAAAGGGTAGGGCTGGCTTTTACAACAGAATCATATTGTGTAAATGCCATTTCCTTTATCATAAAATCAGGAACTAGATTTAATTGCTTGCGGCCAGTTACAGGAACTGTTTTACAAGCTATAAGAAAGCAAATGGTAATAATAAATGGAAGAATGTAATTAATTGTCTTTCTCATTTTTTGTATTTATTACTAAAAGTATTTTATACAATGAAGCAAGACAATCCCCTAAAACAGTGAATTATTTATTTAAGTTTAAATAAATGCATTTCTTCTATATTTCCCCTCCATAGATGAAGGATGCGACCACCTTTTACTGCTTCAAATTGTGCCGTAAATAAATGTGTCTCTCCTTTGAAAGCATTGGTGAGTTTAACTTCCCAGTTACTCACTATTACTTTACCATTATTTTTTTCGCCATAATATCGGTTGCCACCTCCAGGGCTGCCACTTACACCTTTGTATTCTCTGTTGTATGTTCCATTTGTATTAAAAATAATTTCATTTCCATTTTGTGCATGGCCCATACCTGCGTCAAGACCTGTATAGGCATTTACATATTCAACACCGGCACCACTCCAACTTGCCCATTTACCTGTAAGATCCGATGGAGCTACAGCAAATTTGTTGTAATTAAATACTTGAAG
>JAHEMM010000126.1:0-4190 GCA_024643655.1 Chitinophagaceae bacterium
CCAAATGGAGTCAATGTTCTGTTGTAAGCGCCACTTCTGGCAATACCAGCCTTAAATAGTTTTGTGTGAGCCAGAAGATTGGCAGTCATAAATGCACCATAACTATGACCTCCAACCGCCATTCTGTTTTTATCGCCTACACCAATTGAGTCAAGAAAATTGATGGCTGCTTCTGCATTTAGTGTTAATTGTTGTATGAAATCGTCATTTGGTTTTTTATCTTTTCCCGGAGCAACGATTGGCATTTCTGCATTATTAAATACAGCATACCCTTGTGTTACATAAAAGATAGGTGAGCCTCCATTTACTAAAGTAAATCTATGCTCACTTCCTCTAACCTGTGCAGCATCTGCAGCTGAATTGAATTCTCTTGGATAAGCCCAAATGAATACTGGTAGCTTGCCATCTTTTTCTTTGTTGTATCCTTTTGGTAAATATAAATCTCCGGTAAGGTCTACTCCATCTGCTCTTTTATACCGCATTTTCTCTTTAGTAACACCATCCATTTGAGGGTATGGGTTTTCAAAATCAGTTATTTGCTTGTCTGCAATTTTTGCTTTTAAATTTTTAATCCAATAATTAGGTACAACTGTTTCACTTTCTTTTCTGGTTAGAATTTCTAGTTTATCAGGGTTTATAATTTTTATAATACTTTCAAAAAAATCTTCATTACTGCGCCAGATAATTTCCGTCTGTTTTGTTGAAAGATCGAAAGTGGCAAGAAAAGGAAGATCTCCTTTTGGCGAACTGCCTGTAGTATTATTCATTAAAATTTTAGTGCCGTTATCAATCAATTTAATTACTTCCTTTTTATATTGGTTCTGTTCAGTAACTGGTTGCCCCGGATTGGAGTAAGCATCTGTTGTATTCCTATCCATCAACAAAGTCATTTCACCTGATGAAGGATTGTACTTACTTACCTGTGTTTTTTGTTTTCCTCTAAGTCCTTCATATACCATGGCAAATGTTGCAGTACCCCAGTTAATGCCCTGGAAGCGCATTTTTGTTTTAAATAATTGTTTGGCTGCAGTATTGAAAGGTGCTGATTGGGAATAAACGGCATCATGAAAATCAATATTCTTTTTTATCATGCCGCTATCCAAAGGCATACACCAGATAACAGTAGCTGCTTCATCATCCCTCCAGTCAAAACTTCTGGGAACCATCATCACATTATCATTTCCAGCAGGTGCCGTTTCAGCCGATGGTACATCTGCTAAATGTTTCACCATCTTGCCATTCATATCTGTTATTACATATGTCGATGGGAATCCAAAGGCCGGAACTGTATATGAAAAAGGTTTTTTTAAGGTCCGTACTAGCATATATTTTTTATCAGGAGAGATATTGGTTGTTGCATAAATTGCTGGTTTGCCAATTTTTGTTTCAGTGCCATTTACATTTTTTACTAATTGTGTTGTTGCATAAAATTCATACAGCTTTTCGTCATAAGGGCTTTTTATCAAATCCTGATATGTAGGACGGGGAGAAGCATTTCCGTAGTTCTCTTGAATAGTTGGACCTGTAGGTACCGCAGGTCTTACTGGAGCTGCAATAGCAGCTTTAATGATTGTACGGTATAATACAGTAGCATCGTCAAACCACTGAATTCCACCATTAATTACATTCAGTGCCGTCTTATTAATTTTTATTGCCTTTTGAGAAGCTATATCAATTAAATAAAGGTCAACACGATTTCCTGTTGTTTGTGTAAATGCAATTTTTTTATCATTTGGACTAAATGAGATATTGCCTGCAAATAGAGGAGATGGTAATCCAGCTATTTTATAATCTTTACCCGATTTTATATTACGTAGCGATAAGTCATTAATAAAATTTTGACGACTGGGTGAAAAATTTGATGGGTTTATCCGAAGGCCAGCAATTTTAAGTTCTGGTTGAGCAAGTTCTTCTACCGATGGATAACTATTGCGTTGCATAAAAAGCATCCATTCTCCTTTGTCATCAACCATTACATTTGGAGTAGGGTTAGCCAATAGCATATCTGCAATATCCTTTGGAGGCATTGAGTAGCCTGCATCATCTTGGGCAATGGAAGTTATTGTAAAAAATAAAAATGAAAATATCAGAATCAGCAAAGAACGTTTAGTAAGCATGATGTAATTTTTGTGAAACAAGATAATTAAGAATTGTATATGAAATGGAACTATTGGTATAAAAATAATAACATTCACAGTTTATTTATATACAATGCCATCTTTAATAACAAGCTTAATGTTTCTTATTGCCTTAATATTAATTGAGGGGTCGTTTTCAACAGCAATCAAATCAGCTAATAATCCATTTTTTATTCGACCAATTTTATTGGCGTAGCCAAAAACATCCGCATTCACAGAAGTTGATGATCTCAAAACATCAAGCGGTTTCATACCATATTCTACCATCATTTCCATTTCTCTAGCATTATCACCATGCGAATACACTCCAACATCGCCGCCCATGCAAATTGTAACTCCGGCTTTCAATGCCAAAGCAAAGCTGTTTTTTTTATTAGTTATTCGCTCCGGATCGGGATCGATTCCTTTTTTCCAGCCACGGTATTGTGAAATAGCATCTCCGGCTGCTAATGTTGGACAAAGAGCTACATTTTTTTCTTTCATCAATTTAAAAACCTCCTCTGTTCCATTATCGCCATGTTCAATAGTTGATACACCGGCATTGATTGCTCTTATCATTCCTTCAGGTGTGGCAGCATGAGCTACTACGAGTCGGCCACTAATCTTTGTTGTTTTAACCGCCATTTCAATCTCTGCTTGTGAAAAAGTAGGTTTGGCTTCTCCGTTTTTTCCCCAACGGTAATCTGCATATAATTTTATCAGGTCCGCACCTTTGCCTATTTCTTCCAGAATTTCTTTTTTTAGTTCTTCTATTCCTGAAACTTCAGCAGCTCCTTGAGGTAAATTAATTTCCGGGTTTTCACTTTTTGGGCCATAGGTCCCTTTTACTACAATTGCTCTTGTAGCAATGATCATTCTTGGACCTGGTATGATGCCTTTTTCAATAGCTTTTTTCAATCCAGCATCATCGTACATTGCTCCTTCAGTTCCCAAATCTCTTACAGTGGTAAATCCGGCCATCAATGTTGCTTTTGCATGGTTGACAGCCCGTGCCGTTCTCTCAGCTCTTGATTCTTTTAAAACCTGATCATCCCAATTTGTCTCATTGTAAGGATGCAAAAATAAATGAGAGTGACCTTCAATTAATCCCGGTAATAGTGTTTGTCCTTTGAGTTCAATGATTTTTGTACCAGCTGGTAATTTGAAGTCCATACTACCCGTCTGTTCTATTTTGTTGTTTTTAATGAGAACGACCCAGCCGGTATGAATATCATTTCCATCAAATACCCGGTCAGGTTTCAATAATATATATTTATCAGCAGACTGACTTAAAGATGATAAAGCCATAAGAACTCCAAAAATTAAGAATAGATTATTTTTCATATGATAAATCTAAAAAGAATTGGGGAATAATAATTTTGCTTTTATATTTGTTGGGTAGTGAAACAACAATCAAATAAAATATGGTGGTGGCATACAACTCTAAAGGGGCTGTAGCTAATTCTATATTTGATTAAATATATTCAGGCCCCGACAAAGTTCGGGGTTTATTTTTGCCCCTGCTATAAGACGGAATAAAGAATAAATATGAAGAAAATTGAAATAAATACAATATGTAAACGAATGCTGGCTGATGTGTACACACCGGTTAGTATTTACTTACGGTTAAGGGATCGCTTCAGAGATACTATTCTGTTGGAAAGCGCAGATCATCATACTGCTGAAAATAGTTATTCATTTATCTGCATCAATGCAATTGGTGGTATGGAGATCAGATCGAAGGAGATGGTTGAATTTAAATTACCCGGAAGAAACCCTGAAAAAGTTGAATTGAAAAATAAAAATGAAGTTGCTGGGTTGTTGTGGCAGTTTATGCAAAAATTTGATATTCAAAAAGGCGAAACAAAGGAAGAGAAATTTGCACAAGGATTGTATGGGTATACTTCCTATGATGCAGTTCAGTTTTTTGATACGATCTCACTTTCATCTCCTTCATCAGCAGGTACTATTCCACTAATGCGATACAGGCTTTATCAATATGTAATTGCTATCAATCATTTCAAAGATGAGTTATTTATTTGTGAAAATATAGTAGCTGGAGTTGAAAGTGAT
>JAHEMM010000126.1:4290-5877 GCA_024643655.1 Chitinophagaceae bacterium
TTAAAAAAAGCGATAAAACTCGCAAAAGAAATTTAGTATGAAGATTTTAGTTTTTGATAATTACGATTCGTTCACTTACAACCTGGTTCATTTAGTGGAGAAGATCACACATACTAAAGTAGATGTGTTTCGTAACAATGAGATCTCATTGGAAAAAGTGAATGAATATGATAAAATAATTTTATCTCCAGGCCCGGGAATTCCCAAAGAAGCTGGTTTGTTGTTATCGCTGATAAAAGAATATGCTGCAGCAAAATCTATTTTAGGGGTTTGTCTCGGTCATCAGGCAATAGGCGAGGCGTTTGGCGGGAAACTGATCAATCTATCTACTGTTTATCATGGTGTAGCCACGCCCATAAAAGTAGACAGAAAGATGAAGAGTGATTTGTTTAAAGATTTGCCAGATACAATTGAAGTAGGTCGTTATCATAGCTGGATCATTGATGAAAATAGATTTCCTGAAGAGTTGGAAATAACAGCAAGAGATGAGAACAATTATATCATGGCATTACAACATAAAAAATATGATGTGCAGGGAGTGCAGTTTCATCCGGAAAGTATACTGACACCTGATGGAGAAATGATTATGAAAAATTGGTTGAAAATATAACCGCAGAGTAAGGAGTACGCAAAGAAGGCGCAGAGATTCTCAGCGAAACTCATTTACTCATGTTCTCTGCGGTAAAAAAGAAATATGAAGAAGATTTTACAATATTTGTTCGAGCACAAAACCCTTTCGAAAGAAAATGCAAAGGAAGTGCTGGTGAACATTGGCAAAGGAATGTACAATGAGCATGAGGTAACAGCCTTTATGACAGTGTATCTGATGCGCAGCATTACTATTGAAGAGCTACAAGGATTTAGAGATGCATTATTGGAGTTATGTGTAAAAGCAGATTTAAGTGACTACGAAACGATGGACATTGTTGGTACGGGTGGTGATGGAAAGAATACATTTAATATTTCAACGCTAGCTTGTTTTATTGTTGCAGGTGCAGGACAAAAAGTAGCAAAACATGGTAACTATGGAGCCTCTTCTATTAGTGGCTCCAGTAATGTGATGGAACAACTTGGCTATACATTCAGTAATGACAATAATAAACTTAAAAAAGAAATTGAAACAGCTGGAATTTGTTTTTTACATGCACCATTATTTCATCCGGCGTTGAAAACAGTTGGGCCAATAAGAAAGAACCTTGCGATGCGGACTTTCTTTAATATGCTAGGGCCGATGGCGAATCCGGCACATCCGACTTATCAGTTAGTTGGAGTATATAGTTTGGAGATGGCAAGAATTTATAATTATTTATTACAGCAATCAGAAAAAGCATTCACTGTCATTCATAGTTTGGATGGGTATGATGAGATATCATTAACCAACGATACTAAAGTAATTACAAATGAAGGCGAAAGCATTATGACTCCGGAACAATTAGGTAAGCGAATGGTTTCCGCTCATGATATAAATGGAGGAAACAGTGTTGAAGAAGCCGCAAAAATATTCACTACTATTTTGAAATGTGAAGGTACTTTTGCGCAAAATGCAGTAGTGCTTGCCAATGCAGCAATGGCATTGTTTTGTACCGG
>JAHEMM010000038.1 GCA_024643655.1 Chitinophagaceae bacterium
TCCCAGGTAATACCTCCGTTCGTTGTAGTATATAAATACGGAGCTACGTTTCCGGTAGGAACATTTTTAGTCCCGCCCATATAGCCGGTCATTGCTGATGTAAACCAAACTGCATAAGGTTGAATTGAGTTTGAACCTAGTGCAGTATAGGGGTTGTCCATTGCTGTCCAGTTCAAACCACCATCAGTTGTTTTAGCAAACAAGCCATAACTACCCACTGCATATGCAATAGTTGGTGTAACATAATGCACATCGTTAAACGTTGGCTTTTGTACACTGTTATTTGCATCTATAAAAGTAAAAGCACCGTAAGTCCATGTTAATCCACCATCGGTGGTTTTAGCAATACCACCACCATCTCCCACGGCAATACCATTGTTATTATCAACAAAGGAAACATCGTTTACATTAAAACCAAATGTTTTTGGATTTAAGTATTTCCAGTATGATTGTCCAACCTGGCCTTGAGCCGGATTTACAAATACCAAAAGAATGGCAATCGTAAACAGATTAATCATTCTCTTTAAACAGCGTTTAGTCATTTTATTAATTTTGATCGTGTAAAAAAATATCGATGGGTAGAATTGAAGTGCAAGGTTATCCCCTCTTGCAAAATGTATTTGTAGAATTAATTCTACTCCTGATGATGTTTATTTACAGAATTTAGCAGACTAAAATGCATTTCAAACGCCTATATATTTTTGCTTTTCTTTTATTGCTACTCATCACAAAGAATTCATTTTCACAGGATAAGTCGAATAAGGGAAAAGAGTTTTGGCTGGGATACGGTCATAATGTTTTATTTACGCAAGACCCACCGGTAAATAGTCAAACATTAGTTTTATATCTGAGTGCTGAGCAGGCAGCAAATGTAACAGTATCAGTAAATGGTACTACCTGGAGTCAAACGGTTTCTATCCCAGCCAATACGGTTGATTTTTCTGTCACTATTCCTAAATCAGGAGCCAATGATGCCCGGATCCAGTCAGAAGGACTTTCTGCAAGGGGTATACATATTGTAAGCGATGTTCCTATTGTTGCCTATGCGCATCAATATGGTTTATTATCATCCGGTGCTACGATGTTGATGCCGGTAGAAACATATGGTTATACCTACTATTCGTTAAACTATACACAAGTATCTAATTATGTTGATAGTTATTCTTGGTTTTATGTTGTTGCAAGTGAGGATAATACACGGTTAGAAATAACTCCTTCTGACAGTACACAAGGAGGTTGGGAACCTAACATTACTTACACTGTAAATCTCAATAAAGGAGAAATATATAATGTATTTGGAAAGAGAACAGGCAATCTGACAAGTAAAGATATGACTGGAAGTAAAATCGTTTCTATTTCTGGTAATGATGGTAATTGTCATCCTATTGGTGTTTTTTCCGGGAGTAGTCGTATTACGATTTGTAATGGAAATGGTGGTGAATTTTTACAACAACAAATTTTTCCGGCTAATGCATGGGGTACCAAATATGTTACTTTTCATTCGGTAAATAATACCTCTGGAACAATAACAACACCCTTTTTAAATATTTATCGTGTAGCGGTAAGAAATCCGTCAACAGTTGTAAAAAGAAATGGAGTAGTAATGACTGGGCTTGTTAATAATTTCTACTATGAGTTTCAAAGCAGCTCAGGAGATTTTATTGAAGCAGATCAGCCAGTACTGGTCGCTCAGTATACGGGATCATCAAATGAGTGTACGGGATCAAACCCAAATCCTTTAGGGGATCCAGAAATGTTCTATTTAAGCCCAATAGAACAAGGAGTAAAATCTGCAATTTTTTATAATACCCGTAACCAGGTTATTACACTAAACTTTGTTAATATCATAACGCCTGTTACCGCCATTCCTTCTTTACAAATTGATGGCAATCCTGTTTTGGCTTCAGAATTTATTGTTCATCCCACAAACCCGGCGTATGCAGTTGTTGTAAAAAGATTATTAGGTGCGGCTGCACAACATAGTATTACCTGCGATTCTACTTTTATTGCAACAAATTATGGCGTAGGGACTTTAGAGAGTTACGGATACAATGTAGGTACTCTGGTAAATAACTTGAATGCTTACAGTGAAATAAAAAATACATTTAACACGTCTGGAAATATTGATACTTTTACCTGTCCTAAAACACCTGTAAGATTATTTGTAAAACTAGCTTATCCCGCAACTCAAATACATTGGAAGCTAAGCCAGGTAACAGGAATTACTCCGAATGTTGATTCTATAATAAATAGCCCGGTTCCTCTAAGTACGCAATCAATTAACGGAAGAACTTATTATACTTACACATTACAACAGGATTTTGTATTTGCAAATGCTGGGACTTATTTAATTCCCGTTACTTATACTGCACCGGATATTGATGCATGTAATCAAACAGAAACAACTACCATTAAAGTAGTAGTGAAACCCGGCCCCATTTCCGATTTTGCATTTACTGCTCCAAGTTGTTTAAGTGATAGTGTATATTTTACCGGCACTCCCTCGGCAAACGGTTTCAATCTTATAAATTATAACTGGCTTTTTGATGATAATACAACTTCAAGTACAATTAATACAGTGAAGTTGTTTTCAGGTTCCACTACACAGAGTGTACGATTCAGGGTGTATGCAGATAATGGGTGTGCTGGAGACACTACAAAAATTGTAACACTATTTGAAAAACCAACTGCTGTTTTTGGCATAAGCGGAAATATTTGCGAAAAAGATTCAATAAGAATAACAGACAACAGCACTATTGGAGCAGGAAGTATAACAAGCTGGCAATGGGATTTTGGTGATGGCAATACTACAACCTTATCTAATAACAGTCCTTTCTATCACCAATACATTACACCGGGAAATTATACCATTTCATTAATTACTTTCTCCAATAATGGATGTAAAAGTGATACGAGTTTTGTTCCGGTTACTGTAAATGAAAGACCAACAGCCACATTTGCATACTCAGGAAATATTTGTCTTGGGGATTCTGTTTTATTTTCTGATAATTCCATACCAAATAGTGGTACCATTTTAAGCTGGCAGTGGAATTTTGGAGATGGAAACTCCGCCATCTACGCAAATAACAACCCGTTTTATCATACCTATGGTTCTTCGGGCAACTTCCCGGTTACACTGGTTGTAACAGGAAGTAATACCTGCATAAGTGACACATTCCGGTTGACCGTTAATGTAAGTAGTCAACCCTCTGCAACATTTATTATTTCTGGAAAACCATGTATAGATAGTCTTCAAATTTTTACATCCTCTTTATCTGCCGGGGGCAGTAATCCGCCAACATTCAACTGGAATTTTGGTGATGGACAATCGTTTTCTTCTGCAACAAGCAACAGCACCGCTCATGCTTATTCAGCATTACAATCTAATGTGATTGTTAGACACTGGATAAGCTATAGCGGCGGTTGCAGCAGTGATACGACATTTAACACCATCCCTGTCATCAATGCTAATCCGGTAGCTAATTTTACATTGGATCAAACTGTCCTTTGTGAAAAACAATCAATCCTGTTTACATCAACCAGTACAGGAGTAGGTACCTGGAACTGGGATTTTGGAAACGGATCAGGTAACAATGTTCCTCCTTTTAATAGAAGTTATAATAGCCCCGGCAACTTTACTGTTTCATTGAATATGTTAACGGCCGATGGTTGTGGTTCTTTGCCGGCAAGCAAGCTAATTGTAATAAATGCAAATCCAGTTGTGGATGCTGGTCCAGATAAGCTTATTAAGTTCGGAACTTCTACTACATTGGATGCTACCATCAACAATCCCGGCAATTATAATTTTGTGTGGACACCTTCGTTATATCTAACCTCATCAACAATATTAAATCCTATTACAACTCCTACAGTACCGGTTAATTATTCTATTCAGGCAATTGATAAACTAACAGGATGTATTGGCAATGACGGCGTATTAATAACTCCTGTCTCCGATATATATGTGCCAACAGGCTTTACACCAAACAATGATGGCAGAAACGATAAATGGGTAATTCCTGGCTTAGCTTTGTATCCTGAAGCAAAGGTATCAGTATACAACCGATGGGGCGAAAAAGTGTACGAAGCCAATAACTACTATAGTAATCCATGGAATGGATTTTACAAAGGAATTAAACAACCGGTAGGCGTTTATATTTATGTAATTCAACTGGATAGTGATGCCAGTAAAATTATAAAAGGAACTGTAACTCTTATTCTATAATACTACTTATAATTTTTATGCAACCACGGATAATAATAGCAGACGATCACAGCATGATAAGAAAGGGGCTGAAACTACAAATACAACTTTCGCTTGGCCATTCGGATATTACCGAAGTAGCTACCTGTAATACACTGATGAATGAACTGGTAAAAGCAAAATACACACATCTTATTCTTGATATTATATTATCAGACGGAAGTTCGCTTGAAATTATTCCTAACATCCGCAGAGTGTATCCGGATTTAAAAATTCTTGTTTTCTCTATGCAGCCTACTGAAATATATGGAGAAGCATTAAAACAGTTTGACATTCAATTCTATCTTTCTAAATCTGTAGGTGAAGAAGAAATGATAAAGGTTATCAGCCAGTTTTTACAAAATGAAACTCCGGTACGAAGGAACAGTATTCAAAACCATGACAATCCTTTTAAATCCCTTGCACCAAGAGAGCTGGAGATATTACATTATGTTCTCCGTGGATCGGGTACAAAGGAAATAGCAGAAACACTGAATCTGAAGATGAATACCGTTTCCACAATGAAAACCCGGATTTACGAAAAAACTAATGCTGGCAACATTAAAGAATTGTTAGAACTGGCTTCACTTTACAATGTGAATTATTAAATGGTATTCAGTACCTTGTCCTTTTAGAGACAAAATGAAATCTTTTTTATTCCTGCTTTTATTTGTTTTTTCTTTTTTAACCCCTGGCATCTCACAGCCTGCCTCTCATTTTACTATTCGCTATTATACTACTGAAAACGGATTGCCTTCGAATGGAATCAAGGGCTTACAATGGGATGAAAAAACAAGTTTTCTTTGGATGGCTACCGAAGCGGGGATTGTTAGATTTAATGGGATCGATTTTAATTCCTATACCAAAGAAAACACCAGCTTTATTAAAGCTGAAAGAATGCAATTTCTAATCAGAAATGTAGATGGGGATATTTATGCATGCGACCAGGTTGGTAATTTAATCAATATAAAAAACAACATTCTTTCATTTAAAAAGAAAGTAGATCAGGAAACTAGCAATACCGGATATAGCATATATGGCCTGGTTGTTTCAGATACTTTTTTTAGATATCGACTTAAAAATCCCAGTACCGAATTATTTATTATCAGATTTGATAAACTTATTCCGTTAACAGATACTTCGTTAATAGCAATAAAGGGGAAGTCGGTCTATTACAATACGCTTTCGATAACAAAGCCAGAAATGCTTGATTTTAACGGAATAGAGATTGTTGATGGTTTTATGCTAGACAATAAATGCTTTCTGGTTTCAGATAATAGAGAAATATATCAATTAGATGTATCAACAAAAAAATTATCCCTTGTAGCTATCGATGCTACTCCATCTGAAATTAAAAAAATTAGAAATAACAAAACGGTTTTTTTATGGGAATCGAGCCAGTCAAAGCCAGTGTTGATATTTGAAAACACTGCATGGCAATTACTGTTTGATGGAAAAAAATTAGTCGCTGATGAAATTTGTAATGCTATACCGGCTGGTATTCGTTTGCAATATGCACAATACAGTCAGGAAAAAAAATTACTATTCCTTGGCACCAACTCAAAAGGCTTAATAGTGATTAATGCAAATAAAGTACAGCCTGTTAAAAAAGTCCATTCAGAAGGAAATGAAAGAAATGCCTATTATTCGCAGATCGAATTACCTAATGGAAATGTACTAACCAATGAAGGGCATGTGGTGGGACTAAATGCAGGCTCAACACAAGAACTCCCTTTAAAAGGAAAATTTGGTTTTAATATTTCAAAAACCAGAGATAGCCTACTTTGGTATACAAATTTTGAAACAGGTGTTAAATTCAGCACATTACATCGTTATAATATACATACCGGTATTACATTAAATTATCCAAAAATAAAAGCCAATAATCATTTTGTAATTACTTTAAAAAACAACAAAACGATCATTCTTAATGAAAAGGGTATTGGTGAACTTCGAAATGATTCTCTACACTATCAATATTTATTCAAGGAAAATAGATTAAAATCCCTACCATCAGAACTTGTGGAAACAGAAACAGATATTGTCGTATTTTCTGTTAGTGATGCGGTTATAAGATTCAATACTTCTTCTTTAAAGGTAGACACTCTTTTACACCATGAAGACCTTTCTATCAGAACCCTCTTACCATATAAAGATTATTTAATTGCCGGCACCTATGGTAACGGTTTTTATATTGTAAAAGGCAATAAGGCAAAAGCAATGCCTTTGGATAAAAATAAGTTTTTGTTATATACACATTGCTTTATGCTTGACAAGCTGGGTTTCTGCTGGATAAGCACTAACCGGGGTTTATTTAAAGTAAACCTGGATGAACTACTCAATTCATTTAATAAAAATAATAATACCGTCTATTATCATTACCTGGGTAAAAACGACGGTATGGATATTACAGAAATGAATGGCGGTTGTACTCCTTGTGCAATCACCTTAAAAAATGGTACAATATCCTTTCCAACAATGGATGGTCTTTTATGGGTGAGCCCCGAACAAGCTAATATTGTTTTGCCCGACGGCGATATATATATAGATGAAGTGGTGGCAGATAATAAAAAATTTAGTTTCGATTCGTTGTCGGTTAAAAATTTTGATTTTAAAACAAAGGAAATAAAATTTTACCTTGGTTACTCTGCCTGGTGTAACTCAGAAAATATATATATTGATTATAAGCTAAATGAAGATATTGAATGGACTTCCTTAAATCCAGGCAATGGGTCAATTATAAGATTCAGCAACTTACCACAAGGAAGATATATTTTACAAATCCGAAAACTGAATGGCTTTGGGATTAATAATTACTCTTATAAAGAAATCAGGTTTTCAATTAATACTCCCTGGCATAAAACCTGGTGGTTCTATACACTTTGTGCATTGGTTATTGCAGGTGTGGTGTTATTGTATCTCAGATTAAGAACAAGGCAATTTAAGCTCCGCCAGAAAAACCTTGAAATACAGGTAGATGAAAAAACAAAAGAATTGCAACAAAAAAACGTAGTACTTGAAAAAAGTAATTCTATAAATACCCGATTGATCTCAATTATCAGTCATGATATAATAACGCCGTTAAAATTTCTGACTGTTGCTGGTAAAAATTTAAAGGAAAAAAGAAACCAGATGCCAGAAGAACTACAGCAGGAAACTATTAATGAGATAACAAATACTTCACAGGAATTACAACTACTTTCTACTAATATTCTTAATTGGATAAAATATCAAAATGAGAACAGGCGGCTGTTAAAAGAATCTTTTAATCTGTTTGATCTGGTAAACCAGGTATTGAGCATACTTCAATCGCTGGCCAAGCAAAAAGGATTAAGTATAGAAAATAAAGTAGACCCCGAACTTTCTGTTTATCAGTTTTACGAACCGTTGAAAATTCTCATATATAATCTGCTGACCAATTCTATTCGCTTTACTGAAACGGGGATAATAGAAGTGAATGCATCAGCGTCTAACGGCCAAATAACCGTTTCGGTAAATGATCAGGGCATAGGTATGTCACCCGAAAAAATAAAAAGCTTAATGGAGGACGATGTGGTAATCACATCTTCCAACGTTGATAATAAAAAAGGGCATGGGCTTGGTTATCTTATCATCAAAGATCTGTTGAAAACAATGGGGGCTACTTTACATATTGAAAGTAAAAAAGGCGAAGGGAGTAAAGTGTCTATCCGCTTTGGGGTAAATAATATTGGGATCTAAAATCGACTCTTCAATCATTTGACGAGATCCAGATTTATTCTTTCTCCATTACATCCTTCACCAGCTGCATCTCAAACCCCTTCATCATTAAATAATCCATCGTTTTCTTTTTACGAACAATAAATTGGTCTGCTTTTAGTGAAGCATACTTCTCTTTCGCCAACTTGTTTAATATTTTTTTATACTCGGTTTCATCAATCTGCTTTAATGCTTTTTTGATACAGTATTCGCTTACCCCTTTTTGCTTTAAAGCATATTTTATTTTTACTCTTCCCCAGTTTTTTATTCTAAATTTTCCTCCGGCAAACGCAATTGCATACCGCTCTTCGTTCAAATATTCTTCTTCAATCAATGCGGTAATTATTTCGTCATGATCTTTCTTCCAAACCCCCAGTTTATACAGTTTTTCTTTTACATCAGAATGGCTGCGTTCCTGATAAGCACAGAAATGCTTTAGCTTTTGTAATGCCTGTTCTTTGGTAAGATGTTTTTTATAGATCACAGTAATTATTCTTCAAGCCTGTCTGTACAACTGAATTCATTTTTTAAATAATCGTCATAGTAATCTGCTTTTTGAAAGAGATTACGAAATGCAGCAGCTCCGTTTTCCACCGTCATATCCAGATCGTAGATAATACGACTGAGTATGAGATTTTGTTTTACACAACTCAATACCAATCCGTTGGTACGAAAGTTTTCTTCAAGCAAAAACTGATAAAGTGGTTTTATCTTTGTTGCATCTGCAGGTAACTGGCATAAATAAGCATCGCCGGCAATAAAAAAATTCTCAGCATTATATGTTATTTTAATCTTAGCTGAACCCTCTTTAACACTCCAGGTGTTTACACCTTCCCTTGCCAACTTTACATCTTTTCCCAATTCTTTTAAAATTGACTCAATGGTTTTTGCTGTACCAACTGCCTCTACTTCCTTTGCTGGTATTTCGGGCAGCTTTACTTCAGTTCCACAGCTAGGACAATATTTTTTTGTATCAATATTCGCCTGTGTAACAAGGTGGCTACAACTGTAGCAACGGGTAGAGCTTTGTCCTTTGTTGGGTAAATAAAGTTGTAACGCTTCCCGTAAATAATTTACAGGTAATGCAAATCCAAGATTATCGCCGCCACGGATAATGAATGAGTTAACGCCAATAACTTCGCCACCCATGTTGACCAATGGACCACCACTATTGCCAGGATTGATAGCGGCATCTATCTGTATAAACTTTAATCCATCTCTTATGCGATCTACTTTTGATATTACTCCTTGTGTAGCTGTATAATTTAAGCCGTACGGATGACCAATAGCAACTACGGCATCGCCATCTTTCATCGTTTCGTACCTGCCCAATGACACATCTGCCAGTTCAATACCTGCAGGAGCCTGTAAAAAAGCAAGGTCATGTTTTCTATCTGTGTACCAGACTCTTGATAAGGTTTTATCGAATGCTTTTCCAGCTATCGTTACTTCAGCATTATCTGCTACTACATGATCATTAGTAATAATTAAATCAAATTCTTTTATATAAAAGCCTGTACCCGTACCACCTTGGGTGGCAATTTGAATGATTGCTTTTTGATATTTTTCTATTATGATCTGAGCATCCATATTGCTGGTTATTGGGCTTCTAGGTTCAGAAACTCCATTTCATTTGTAAATGAATAATTAAAGTTTATCAAGCTATCAAAGCGTAAATTCTGTGTTTTAAAACCCATCAGTGGAAATTTTTCTTTCCACGTCTGTTGTATAGTTCGTATTGCCGAAATTATTGCTGATTCATCAAATCGGTTTTTTTGCAAATCATAATAATTAGTACTAAATCCAAGTGTTCTAAAATAATCTGCATAGTTTATCATCATATATAAATGATTCAGTTCTGTAATCGCCTTCGGTAGACTATATGAATACTGGCAATACATAATGCCATACTCAATTATTTGCGATGCAATTTCCGGATGATTATTGTCTCTATACCATAACATGTTTTGGTTAGCACCATGAATACAATCCGCAATTGTTTTATACGGTTGTGGTGCTACTATTGAATAAGTGTATTTGGAGTGAAAAAAATAACTGTTAATTTCTTCTTTGGTAAGTCCTTGCAATTTTTTAAACTCTTCAACCATATCACGGCTTTTTTCAATTACCGCTCTTTCGTCTTTTTTAAAATAGATACTACCAATTTTTTCCAGATCGTTTAATAATTTACCTTCTGGCGAAATCAGGTAATCAATTCGATAGATAAGTGAGAGCAACATATAGGCAATACCGCCTGCAAATTTTTCAGCATCTAATGTATTAATCAGGTCAATTGTTTCTTTTATCCATTTTTGAAAGTATTCGTACTTTATTTCTTTTTCTGCATTGGCAATAGCTGTTATATGATCTGTATCGGTTGTTTCTAATATAGTAAAGTCCTGTACCAATAGATCGTCTTGTTTATCTGCTTTTGTTGCCAGTTCTTTTAGTCCATAGTATAATTTACTGGGGCTTGCTGCTGCCGGATCGCTGTCAAACTTCATACAAAGCCTGTCTTTTTCCAAAGCAAAACGACCATAAAATAAATTAAAATTCATTTCCAACAAGCGTCGCATAACCGGAATAGAAGGTTGTGGCATACGGGCAAGTGTTACATCTGCATATATTCTCTCCTCATTAAAACTACCACGAACCACTTTCGAGCCCTGATAAAAATGGAAACTTCCTTCTTTCCCATTTCTTTTATAGATAACATTATCAGCAACATCATCCCGCAAATAGTCAAAAAAGGCATCCATACATTCGATATACTTCTTTTCCTTATATAAGTTCTCAGCATCTGTCCATCGGGTAACTTTAGCTAATGGTTTATTATTATCCGAATAACGGCCAAATGGTATCGTTGGGTCCTGCCCCTGATTATTTTTCTTTTTTCTCCAACCAAAAAGTTTGTTCAGCATATTTTAGTGCTTCAGAAAAGGCAAGATACTAAAGATGAAAGAAGGAACAAACCATATATTATACCATAAATTGGTTATTTTATTGGTAAAAGAATGATTTCAGAGAGGTAAATTCAGTATCAGTTAAAAGCTCTCCTTCTTCGGCTTTAAAGTATTGAGAGTAATGCAAAAATCAGTAGTTTCGCTTCAAACCAATTGATGATGAAATTTATTGCTTCCTCCTCTTCTTTATTAAAGCAGCTGCAGCACATTGCTGGTGTTATTAATTCCAACACGGTATTACCAATACTTGAGGATTTTCTTTTTGAAGTAGAAAAGAATAAGCTGACAGTAGTGGCTACCGATCTGGAAACGGTTATGAGGGTTCAGCTTGATATTGAAGCTAAAGACAGTGGTAAGGTTTGTATTCCTGCCAAAATTTTAATGGACTCATTGAAAAACATTCCGGATCAACCATTAACATTTACGATTGATAAAAATTTCGGAATAGAAATTACCAGTGATAACGGAAAGTATAAGGTAATGGGAGAAAATCCAGATAATTTTCCGAAAGAGCCTGTCGCTGATGATGCGACTTCTTTTACTATGCCGGCATCTGCTCTTGTTTCTGCAATCAATAAAACGCTTTTTGCTACAAGTACCGATGATTTGCGTCCTGCAATGACGGGTGTTTTCTTTGAATTGGATAAAAAAGGATTACAAGCTGTTGCCACTGATGCTCATCGTTTGGTTCGCTACAAAAGAACTGACGTAAGTTGTCCAAAAGCAGATTCATTTATAGCTCCCCGTAAACCATTAAGTTTACTAAAAGCAGCCATTCCTTTTACAGATGAAGAAATTACTGTAAGCTATAACAGTAATCATTTGTTTGTAAAACACGGTACTACTCAAATGAGTTGCCGGTTGATTGATGCCAGGTTCCCGGACTATAAAGTTGTAATACCAACTGACAACCCATATAAGTTAACTTTAAATAAAAACGATTTTCAGAGTGCATTACGTCGGGTAAGTGTATTTAGTAATAAAAGCACCAACCAGGTTGCATTAAATATCAGTGGCAGTGAATTACAATTAGCTGCACAGGATGTGGATTTTAGTTTTGAAGGAAATGAAAGAATGAAATGCCAGTACAGTGGCGAGGATATGATGATTGCTTTTAATGCAAGATTCCTGATTGAAATACTCAATACTGCAGAAAGTGATGAGGTGGTGATGGAGCTTTCTACACCTACTAAAGCCGGTATCATTAAACCAACCGATCTTGGTGAAAATGAAGAGTTGCTGATGTTGGTAATGCCCTTGATGTTGAATCAATAAAAAACTAAGATTTATTAGATTAACCTCCAATTTATGGGAGAGCGGGAACTTCCTTTTAAAGAACTTACACATAGGGTTATTGGGTGTGCAATGGAAGTTCACCGTGTTATGGGTGCAGGTTTTCTAGAGTATATTTATCAAAGAGCTTTAGCGATAGAAATGAATACTGCTGGAATAAAATTCGAAGAAGAATTTGAGATACCTATTCATTATAAAGGGGATAAAATTGGATTAAGACGAGTTGATTTTTGGATAGAAAACAATGTTTCTCTTGAGATAAAAGCAAAATCAGAATTAGATAATACGCATTTAGCCCAGGCCATTAATTATATAGAAGCATCAAATGTTTCAACAGGATTGTTAATTAATTTTGGTGCCAGTTCTCTTCAATTTAAGCGAATTCACAACAAAAATCTTTATCCTCCTTTACCAAAACTGCCTTCAGAATAAAAGAGTTTCAATGTTTCTCGGTTAATCTTTTTTAATCCTGGGAATCTTAGTTTTGATAATCCAAAAAGCCACTACTAAGTTACCAACCCAACCCAACCATGCAACTACTCTGTATACATCCATCGGTGGTAATGTAATGGTATTAGTGATTAAATATTTCCAGGCTCTTAAAGTAATGGCAGATAAAGTGAGCGCATAGCTTAATATCATGAATTTTCTATGAGCCTTGAATTTTTTTTGCTTTGCTTTTATCAATGCAACTGCAGTAAATAAAATCCACAAAACCGCTAACGATAAAAACCCGGCTCTTGAAAGCAGGCCTCCGTTTGCATAAAACCCCATTAATAAACCTGCCGGACCGGTAATGAATAAAACATCTGCTACATAGATATAGCCGAGTGCTCTGTGTAATTTAGGTTGATTTCTCAGTAATCGTTTTGAGAACTGTGTAAATCCGGCAAACAAAACCCACATACTTGCATATACATGAATAAAGAAAGCAATACGCCAATGATCAATTGCAATATATTCCTGTTTGATGCGGAGAAAACCTACATCTGTATTGTAGGGAATATAGGCCATGGTGATAGCTGCCATCAGCCAACAGAAAAAAGCCAGCATAAGCAACAGTGCGGTATTAAAGATATTTGTCCGGGTTAAAATTTGCACTAATTTTAAAAAGGTTTTTAAATCAATCCTAGTTTACAAAACTAAATATTTCAATATGAGAAAAATATTTTTACTGCTGTTTGCTGTTGTCTTTTTATTAAGTTGTAATAATGATAAAAAAGATGATAGCAAAACATCAGAAGTAAAGTCCGACTCTCCGTCAGTTTCAACCAATAATGTAGCACCTGCACCGGGGGAAGAGATTTTGGGTTCTTATGTTGGTTCTTTTGGCGACAACAAAATCACTTTGCTGATTACAAAAGCTTCGAATGATTCAATTGAAGGCCGTTCTATTGTAGGTGGTAACGATAGGCCTTTCAAAGGAATATTTTCATATCATGAAGGAATATATAACGCTGTGGTGAAGGAACCGGGTGATCATAAAGATGATGGAGTCTTTACTTTCTCAATGACAAAAGCCAATCTTAACCAGGTAACGGGTAATTGGAAGCCAAATGACAACAAACGCCCTGCAAAAGAATACTCATTACAAAAAAGAAAGTTTGAGTACAATCCCAATGTTGGCAACTATCCACAAGCATCGTTGCGTTTACTAACAGCAAAGGATGTAGAAAATGAAATGAAGGAAGACCTGGAGTTTATGCGAAATGAAATTTTTGCCCGTCATGGATATTGCTTTGAAAGAAAACATTTGCGGTTGGAATTTGAAAATGAAGAATGGTATGTTCCCAATACAATAGATATTAAAGGGTTTCTTTCCGAAATAGAAAAGAAAAACATTGCACTTATTAAACGCTATGAAAAATATGCGGAAGAATACGGTGATGAGTATGGGCGGTAGAAAATAATAATAAATTAATCGTATAGAAACGTCATACCGGGCTCGACCCGGTATGTCTGCTTAATGAAATTTTTTTAGTGAAAAACATCGGGTCATATCCGGCAAGATTGAAAAGATTTGTCAGAAGTTATTAAATGGAAAATTTCTTTATTTTATATTTACCGAACATGAGTTTTATAGTGATCAATTCTTACAATAATTATGTAGATGCACATATTGCCCGTGGCGTATTGGAAGAAGAGGGTATTAATTGTTGGCTGAAAGATGAGCACACGGTTACTATCGACCCAATACTTACCAATGCTGTCGGTGGTATTAAAATAATGGTCTTTAACTCACAGGCAGAAAGGGCATGGGAAATATTATCAGCCCTTAAAAACGAACAAAAGCAAGCAATCGCTTGTCCACAATGCGGATCACATAATACCGAACTGGTAAGCACACCCCGAAAAGCAATCAACTGGATCAGTGCTATTACTACATTCTTTCTAGGCGATTTTGCAATGACCATTGATAAGGTTCATCATTGTTTTGATTGTAAACATGAATTTCCTCCAGCTGAAACAGAATGAAAATAATCTTTTTTTTATTCGTAACTTTTGCCTTTAACACATCACTATGTGGGACAATATATTATTCTATTTTCAAAACTTAGAACAACGGCCTGTTGAAAGAATGGCTATTCTCGTTGGCGGCCTTTTGCTTTTCTGGATTATTGAAGGGGCTATTCCTTTAGTAAAACTTCCATATAAAAAAACAAAAGTCAGGCATGCCGGAGTAAACTTTGGTTTTACCGTTATACATCTTATTATACATACTTTACTTGCTTTTTTAATTGTATCGGTTGCCGATTGGTGTCAGTTACATTCGTTTGGTTTAGTACATTGGCTTAATGCTGATATTGGTTTAACCATCATCATAGCCATTCTCACTATAGATTTTAGCAGCTGGCTGGTGCATTGGGTAATGCACAAGGTAAGGATGTTATGGCGTTTTCATTTAATACATCATACGGATAATAGTGTAGACGTTACTACAGGCCTTCGTCATCATCCAGGCGATAGTATTTTGCGTGGAGTATTTTTTATGCTATTAATTTTTATTTCGGGTTCGCCTATGTATGGTGTAATGATTTATCAAACGCTATTGGTATTTGCAACCGCTTTTACACATGCCAATATCGGTTTGCCTAAAAGATTGGATAAGGCGTTAAGCTTTGTTCTTGTTTCACCTAACATGCACAAAGTACATCATCATTGGAAACAACCTTTTACCGATAGCAACTATGGAGCGGTTTTTTCCATCTGGGATAGACTGTTTGGCACTTTTATGAAATTAGATACTAAAGATATTCGTTATGGAATTGACAAGCATTACCCAAATGAAAAAGATGAAGATTTTATTTCTTTAATGAAAAAGCCATTTCAAAAACTAGATATTTAGATTTTCAACCACCAAAATTTTTTATATGAAAAAGCTGTTTTTTTTAGGAGTCATTTTTTTTTCTTTGAGTTTAATGGCACAACAGTCTGGAACAATGTATATAGCCGCTAAATCTGGTTTAACATTTCGGGACGGACCTGGTACAAACTCAAAAGCAATTGGTACCATTCCTTATGGAACTAAAATTACAATCCTTCAATCAGAAGAAGAACTAAAAATTCATACAACAGAAAACATAACAGGTTATTGGCAAAAAGTGAAATACAATAATAAAACTGGTTATATCCTGGATTCTTATCTACTTCCCTGGACACCTCCAAAACCTGGTACTATTAAAGAGTTGAAGCAGTATATCGCACAGGTCACTACGCCGTTTGGTGGTTTACTTAGTGTAAAATCCGAATCTCAAAACGAAATGGATGATATGGGTTGGCAAATAAAAAAACAATTGTATAAAAACGGCGCTGAGTGGCATCAAAATATTGGATATGAATATGGTGCTGATGTTTTTTTCCTTCCTGGATTTTCAATTCAACAAGGTTTTTTATTACTTCGCCTTATTCCAGAATTTAAAAATGCTATCGGGGAGTTAGATGCGTTTCCATCGGAATCAAAAACTATTAAACGAGGTGAAGTAGATTTCAAAGTAACGGTTGACAAAGAAGCTTATGGCGACGGGTATTCATGGTATAAAAAAATTAAGTTTGAATATGAAGATGGTGCCTTTTATGACTTAGAATTATATATGATGGAAAATCAGTTAGTTGTTTCATTTAGTTCTGGAGTTTAGTTTTATACTATGAAAAAAGTTGCAATGATTCCGGCTCGGTATGCCGCTACAAGATTTCCGGGTAAACTGATGCAGATATTGGGTGACAAGCCTGTCATTCGTCACACCTATGATGCAACAGTTGCAACGGGTTTGTTTGATGAAGTGGTGGTTGTAACAGATAGTGAAATAATTTTTTCTGCAATAGAAAATGCAGGTGGACGAGTCGTACTAAGTAAGTATGAACATGAAAGTGGTAGCGATCGAATTGCGGAAGCCGCAGCCGAAATGGATGTTGATATAATCGTCAATGTGCAGGGTGATGAACCATTTGTAAAAAAAGAACCGCTTCAAAAATTATTACAACAATTCGAAGACAATAATGTGCAGGTTGCTTCGCTGATGCAACAACTTAATTCTCAAAAAGAAATAGAAGATCCAAACTACGTAAAAGTTGTTGTTGACAAAAACATGAATTCTCTTTTTTTTAGCAGAAGTCCGATTCCTTTTCAAAGAGACAAAATAGTTACTCCTGTTTATTACGAACATATTGGCGTATATGCTTTTCGAAAAGAAGCGTTATTAAGTTTTACAAAATGGCCAATTACTCCGATTGAGGCTACAGAAAAAATTGAATGTCTTCGATATCTTGAAAATGGTATTCCGCTTAGAATGGTTATTGTTGATTATATGGGTGTAGAGATTGATACGCCTGAGGATTTAATAAAGGCGGCTAAATTATTATAATACAATACCACATATTAACATTAAAAGTACAGGCTTAATTACACTAAAGACCTTCTTCTTGTTTCATGTATTTTTGCAGCTAAATTATTTGTATGAGTTTTCGCAATTTCAAAATGGTAGGCTATGTGGTTTATGGTCGTGGTAGTTTTAATCAGCTAGATGAAATTCTTGCGCCGCATAGAAAACCTGCCCGACCGGGAGACGGGGAGAATGCGCCAATGATTTTTTTGGTTGATCATTTCTTTGAAGGAAAGCCGTTGGTAGAAAGAATTCCAGTAAGAGGAAATGACAAAGTAATGTTTGTAGATGTTACTTACGAACCAAAAACTACTTATGTTGATTCTTTAGCGCAACAATTAAAAGATGAGTTTGGTGGCGTAAGTGGCGTTATTGGCATTGGCGGTGGGTCTACTATGGATCTCGCAAAAGCTGTTTCCTTAATGATGAAAAATCCCGGCTCTTCTGCTGATTATCAGGGCTGGGACCTTGTGAAAAACCCTGGTGTTTATAAAGCTGGTATTCCAACCTTAAGCGGTACGGGTGCTGAAGTATCAAGAACAACGGTATTAACGGGTCCGACAAAAAAACTGGGTATGAATTCTGATTTCACACCTTTTGATCAGATCGTATTGGATCCTGAGTTAACGGCAGGTGCTCCTGTAAATCAACGATTCTATACAGGTATGGATTGTTATATACATTGTATTGAAAGCTTAGAAGGAACTTTCTTAAATGAATTCAGTAAAAGTTATGGGGAAAAAGCATTACAGCTATGCCGGGATGTATTTGTAAACCGTGATGGATGGGATGTAGAATGTGATGATAAATTAATGATGGCATCTTATGCTGGTGGAATGAGTATTGCTTATTCGCAAGTAGGCGTTGCCCATGCCGTTAGTTATGGATTAAGTTATTTACTCGGCACCAAACACGGTATCGGCAATTGTATTGTAATGAATCATTTAGAAGAATATTATCCGGCTGGTGTTAAGGAATTCAAATACATGGTGGAAAAAAATAACATTGATATACCAGCCGGCATCTGCAAAGGATTAGGTGATGAAGATTTTAATAAAATGATTAACGTATCAATGGGTATGAAACCGCTTTGGGAAAATGCACTTGGGAAAGACTGGGAAAAAATAATGACAAGAGAAAAGTTAAGGGCTTTGTATGAAAAACTATAACGCCTGTTATGAAAATAATTTATTTTCTATTTCTCGTTTCTCTCGTATTTATATCGTGTAACAGACATAAAAAAACCAGTTCGTCTGAGGTAACAATTATTGGTCAGATAAATGGTGTTCCCAACGGTAAAATATATCTCGTTGAATCCCGAAAATGGAAAACACCGATAGACTCTACCATTATCACCAACGGTAAGTTTTCTTTTAAAACAACAATCAACTCACCTTTTCTTGCAGCTATTCACTATTGGGATAGCTCTAAAGTAATTCGCCTTATTTACCGCAACCACACATTGGGTATTGATAGTTTGAAATATGCTACGGATGCATTCTATATTGAACCGGGAAGTGTTTCTATAACGGATGATAACAGCAAGCCACCTTTTCTACGAATCGTTGCCGGAAAAGAAAATGAACTGTTGTTTAAAAACCAATTTGTTGATTTTGGTTGGATTGGCAATATTGATTCCTCCAAACGGACCGAAAAAATTAAGGACATTAAAAAAACAATTCAGGAAAATTCTTTTTCCTTTTTTCTTTTGGAAAGCATTTACAGATCAAAAGAGCAATATGCTAAAAGTGAATTGACCAATATTTTTTATTTATTTAATGAAGATGTGAAGCAATCAAAGGAGGGTGAAGCTTTTAAAAAATACCTTTCCATCCGACCTGACGATAATGCTCCGCTTCCAAATCTGTCACTCTTAACACCCAATAACACTACTCAATCTCTTTTTGACTCCACTTCAAAAATACACATGCTGGTCTTTTGGGCTAGCTGGTGTTTACCCTGCAGAAAAGAAATTCCGCTATTAAAAGAACTGGCAATAAAATATAAAGAGCCTGGGTTAAAAATGGTAAGCGTTTCAATTGATGAAAATAAAGAGGCCTGGTTAAAAGCTATATCTTTTGAAAAAATGAGTTGGCTACAGGTTCATGTTCCTTTAGAAAAAATAGATGTTGTACAAAACCAATTTCGTTTTACTACTATTCCGCTAATCATCTTTACAAATAATAAAGGCAAAGAAATCAAACGATTTGCTGATTATAATCCGAATGGTGTAAGCGCTTATGACTCATTGATAAAATCATATCTTCAATATTAATTTTTTTCATTACAATCCCCGGTTTATTGATTACTTAAAAGTTGCCATTTAATCCATTAGTTTTCCTAACTTTCCTATTATGAAACTGGATGACCTTCGACCGGATAAATACCTGAAATACCTTTACCTTCCAAATCTTTTTGCAACAAAGAGAACAAAGGAAATATTGTCGGTAAACCCAACAATAGAGCCACACCGTGAAGAAGCAGCAGAGGTAACTGTTTCGATTTATGATTACGATGAAACTAATTTGGAAGAGAAGAAACTGGCTACGCTTAACGATTGCCTGAGTTATAAAGATAGCGGACGCACCACCTGGATCAATGTAGATGGTTTGCGAAAAGCAGATGTAGAGAAAGTGTGTACACATTATGAAATTCACCCTCTTGTTATCGAGGACATTTTAAGTATTAACCAACGACCTAAATTGGATGAGTCTGAAAAAAGTATTTTTTGTCTCTTGAATATGCTTTATTATAATGAAAAAACATTTTCAGTAGAGCAAGAACAGATTAGTATTGTATTAGCTAAAGATGTTGTAATTAGTTTTCAGGAAGATGCCCGTCGTGATGTTTTTACCTCATTAAGAGAGAAGCTAAAAAACAATGGTGGTAAGTTGCGTCAACGTGGTGCAGAGTATTTGTGTTATATGTTGCTCGATATGATTGTTGACCATTATTTTATTGTAATGGAAAAACTGGGTGACCGTATTGAAGATGTAGAAGAAGAGGTGGTATCTGGCGGAAGCACAAGGGCTTTGTCACAAATTACACATCTTAGAAAAGAACTTATTATTTTAAAGCGAAATTTTTCTCCTGTTCGTGAGGTGGTCAATGGTTTTATCCGAAGCGAAAGTGATTTGCTGGAAGACCGGCATACGAAATATTTTAAAGACGTATACGATCATATCGTACAGGCAAGTGATTTGGTAGAGAACTACCGTGATATTATTGTGAGTTTACAAGACCTTCATATTAACAATGTAAACCTGCGTATGAATGAAGTAATGAAAGTGATGGCCGTTGTTACCTGTTTACTGGCACCTGCTACAGTTATAGGTGGAATTTTTGGAATGAATTTCACCAGTATACCTTTTCTAAATAATCAATATGGCTTTTGGGCAGCGGTAACCTTTATGTTGTTAATTCCGGTTGTAATGGTTAGGCTTTTTAGAAAGCGGGGGTGGTTTTAGAGACTACCTTTTCTTATACACGGGCACGGTACTACAAGGCTCCCCATACATAATACTTTTTACTACCGGCCTAAGTCGTTTCGTAATTTCCATATATGCATAGTCGGCTATTGGTGTGTCACCACATCCTTTTATTACAATTCGTTTATCATTGTATTCGCTTGTATCTATTGCATTAATATTTTTAAGGAAAAGCGTTTTTTTAAGTTCCTCTTCGTCACCCATTACAATTTCTTTTGCAAACGGCTCAAGGTATGTTGCTACAAGCATATATGCCCAAACCGGAATGATGGCATCTGCACTACAGACTACTGCTACATTTTTATCTTTATAAATTTCCCAGTTGTTAGCTTTCAGTTGCTCTCTGAAATCTTTTTCTTTCAAAATCATTTCCATAAAAAGATATTCCTTTAAATCAAAAACCCTGGTTTCTTCTTTCGGAATAAATTTTTCCAGATCAAGTGTAATTAATCCGCTTTCTGCTACTTTATTTATAAACGGCTCGCTCATTTTTATATGTACAAAAATAGTGAATAGCAGTGGCTCTATGCTTTCGACATACGTAAAAGAAAAATCCCGTTCTGCTTATAGCAAAACGGGATTACGGTTGGTTTTGGTTGTGTTTATCTTAATAACGTTCTGCTCGTTTATCTGTAATAGTAGCTGCTTTTCTCAATGCGTTTACAGGATATCCCGGAGCTTGAGGATTGCTTAGCATTTGTTTGCCTTGTGCCGCTAATGCTTTTCGCTGGTCTGCTACATTAGCTTCTGTTACAGGTGTTGCAGAAACTGCATCTACCCTTATTACATATACACCATTGTTTCCTTCTAATACTTCTGGAACAACTTTTCCTTTGTTGGCAGGATTAAATGCTGCTCCTGTAATTCTTGGTTCAAATGATAACGCTGTTGCTCCCGATCTTGATGACATACGAATGCTATCCGCTGTCTCAATCGGTGCATTATTTAATGCTGCCGATGCTGCTTCGAGTGTAGTAACATTGCCAACTTTTTTTCTCAGCACTTCTGCTTTTTTTCTATTTAACAACAACGGTTCTACCATTGTTCTGGCTTTTGCAGTACTCATTGTACCCTCTTTTAATACTTCTACAACTACTGCCACTACATAATTATCATCAATACGTTCTGGCTTTAATACCTCTCCAGCTTTCGCATCATAAATATTTCTTACAAATGTTCTTGAATAGCCAAGTCCCATTATATTTCCACCAATTCTTTTTATATCCTGTGCAATTCCTTTTACATATCCTTTTGGCTTCCAGTTTTTCTCAAACGTTTCATCAAACGTTTTTATATTACGGCTATCACCTGCAAAAATATTTGCGTCGTTCTGTGCTTTACTATCTGTTTCCTGACTGGCAACTATTTCTTTCGGCAGGTAAGCAATTTTATAGCCCGTGCCACCACCTTTTTGTGAAAGAATTTCGATATAATGATAACCGAATTCTGTTTTTACAATTCCTTTACTTCCGACAGGGTTTAAAAAAATAAAATCGTTAAATGCTGGCACCATTTGTCCGGAAGGAACATTATCATAAACACCCCCCTTGTCTTTACTTCCCGGATCGTCAGACAGCTTTACAACCAGCGTATCAAAATTTGATCCGTTACGTAAGGCTGTTTGAATACTATCTGCTAAGTTTTTTGCTGTAGTTGTATCTCTTACAGGGTAAGATTGTCCGCTTTGTGGATCTCGCTGCATAGTAGCAACAAGTATGTGGCGAACCTTTACTGTGTCTGGCATCGAACGCATTCCCTCAACTTTTGCCAACATATAGTTTCCCCCCTCAAGGTATGGACCATAAACTTGGCCCACAGGTGTTCTAAAAATAGAATCTTTTGCAGGGGTCTGAATAGATTTTCCACTTATAAATCCATTATAAAAATTGTTTGCACCTTCCGCTGCAAGAAACTGCTCCAGATTTGTAGTGTTTATTAGTTGCTCTTTAAGCTCTTCAAGACTTTTTTTAGTTGCCAGACTATCCGCTGTGCTTGGTGCTGCACTAAATGCTACATACTGAATACCGCGGCTTTCTTCCTGCTTAAATTCTTCTTTATGCTTATTTATATATGCTGCAA
>JAHEMM010000039.1 GCA_024643655.1 Chitinophagaceae bacterium
TGCTCTCTTCTACTATCAAAACGATCATAACGTCTATATTCTCTTTGCTGACGACTTTCTTTTACATTCTGATAATTCAAGTTAAGTTTAATGCCATCAAAAAAGCCGGTTCTGGCAATACTAAGATCATAAGCAGCCAAAAATCTTGTTTGTGGGCCATAATACCATTCTGCGAAACGTAATGTTGTGCCAATACTTCCACCAAAATTTTTGATATCCTGTAACCGATCGTATCTGGGAATATCAGTAGAGCTTGAATATTGAAAATTTATCTGATGCGTTACATTCTCATTTTGTTTAAACAATAACTTTTGAAGAATATCCCATTGCTTGTAACCAGAGTTTCTTTGTACTCTGTCATCATTATTATTTACAATTGAATCAATTCCGTTGATAGTTTTTATATATTTTGAACGTCGGCCAAAATCCGGATATTTATCATTGTAATTGTCTCCCATTTTCATATCGCCAAAGTCACTAAATGTATAAGATTGAAGCCAGGCAAATCTTTTACTTCCTACACTTAAATCTGCATGTGCTGCAATCTCATTGTTTACGCTACTATATCTTGTAAAAGCTGCACCTTTTATCTTTAGTTTTTTATCAACAGAAAATATTGGCGATTTTGTTCGCATATGTACTAATCCACCCAACGCATCACTACCATAAAGTGTGGAAGAAGGGCCATACATAACTTCTACCCGTTCTAACATATTCTGATCTATAGTAATTGCATTTTGTAAATGACCAGAACGATAAATAGCATTATTCAATCGAATGCCATCTACAACTAATAGTACACGGCTGGCTTCGAATCCCCGGAGAACAGGGCTACTTCCGCCTTGTTGACTTTTTTGAACAAATATATTGCCTGTCCTTATTAGCAGATCACCAGTATTCTGACTGTTGAACCTTGCAATACTTCTTGCACTTACAATGTCAATCTTTTGAGCAAGGTTTTTTTTCTTTTCTATGAACTTGTTGGAATAAACAACTGCTTCATCCATTTCTTTTTCATCTGTAGAATCTATTTGTGCATTTGCATTAACGCATATATAAATCAAAACTGATAGCAACGCTAACGTTTTCATAAATAAAAGTAATTTAAGTTAATTGATAATTCTTTTTCCTGGTAATAGAATCAGGAAAGTGGAGGTGGCGTATGTATCTCCAAATACTGGGATAAAAGTTTTGAAGCGGAAGAAGTAAGGATATGTGTAACTTTAGTTTCCTCTATAAAAGCGTTGTATATGGTAGTAAAATAAATATTCCGTAAACTTTGAAAAAGTTGAGAAAATATATGGTTTTGACTTTTTTGACTCTTCTCCCAATCTTTTTTAAACGTTTGTTTTAATATTGTTTCTTCATCATCAAAAAGTCCTTTAAAAGTTGTGTAGCCTCCATTTGATTCAATGGATTTTATATCAAACATTTTCCCGTCAATCCAGATCTCCTCACCAACTTTTGCCCATTGAATTTCATCGTCGGCCAAAACTATTGTATGTAGTTGCTTAGTTTCCATCTTCTCTTTCATTTCTTTATAGATGGATTGTTTTTTTATCGAAAAACCGATGACAAATAGTACTGGAATGAGGATTAGTAATATGAAAAATGTGCTGGTAATATATCTGGTAACGGATTTCAATTAATTAGCTATTGTTTTTTTCTGATTAAACTATCAATAGGATATTTAGCTTTCATAGTGTCCATCACTGAATTTGCCCAATCTATAATTTTGTTTTTTTCTGTTTGAGAGAGTTTGGCATCACTATGGGTCCATTTATATTCTTTAATGGGCATTTTATCTTCTTTTACCATTTCAATCGTTTCTTCCATTTTATGAAATTGATACCTGAGCGATTTATGTGTGTACTCATCAAAGTTTAAATGCTTTTTCCCATCTTTAATATGGCTTTCCAGCCACCAATGAACCGGTTGGAGTTTTGCATACCAGGGATATTTTGAATTATTACTATGACAATCATTACAAGCTTTTTCCAGAATTGTTTTCACGTCTCCAGGAATATCAAAAGAATGCCCGATGAAATTAGGCTGTGGGCCATCTGCTTTGTTTTTCTTTGGATGAATAAACTGGATAAATACCAACACGGCCAATAGTACTAATAGAATTTTTTTAATCATCTTGTAATATTAATAAGGAATAAAGTTATCAATTTGTAATTAAAACATTTCCTGTCATTTCCTCAGGTATATCAATGTTCATCATTGATAGAATAGTAGGAGCAATATCTGCTAATTTTCCAGAGTTTAAAATACCTCTCCATTCATTATCAATAACAAATAAAGGTACCGGATTTAGTGTATGTGCTGTATTAGGTGAACCATCTTCGTTAATTAAATAATCAGAATTGCCATGATCCGCAGTAAGAAAAATAGTGTATCCGTTTTCCAACCCGGCCACTACAATTTTGTTTACACATTTGTCAACAGTTTCAGCAGCTTTAATAGCAGCATCCCAAACTCCGGTATGACCAACCATATCAGCATTGGCATAATTAAGACAAATAAAATCTGCCTCACCCGAATTGATTTCAGGTAGCAATAAATTAGTTAATTCATAAGCACTCATTTCGGGTTGCAGGTCATAGGTAGCTACTTTTGGAGATGCTGCCATAATTCTCTTTTCACCAATAAATTCCTTTTCCCGGCCACCACTAAAGAAGAATGTAACATGGGGATACTTTTCAGTTTCTGCAGCACGGACCTGTTTCAATCCATTTGATTGTAAAACTTCACCCAGTGTATTATTCAGATTGTCGTTTTCGAAAATTACATTTACATCATTATATGTTTGATCGTATTCAGTCATTGTAGTATAATGCAATGATAGTTTTTGCATATCAAATTCCGGGAAATCTGTTTGTGTAAGCACCTGAGTTATTTCTCTGCATCGGTCAGTTCTGAAATTAAAGCAAAGCGCAACGTCTCCATTTTTAATTGTAGCTAATGGTTCTTGCCCTTCATTTAAAATTACTGTTGGTAATATGAACTCATCAGTAATGTTGTTGGTATACGAATTTTCTACTGCGGCTATGGCATCAGTCGCTTTATTACCAACGCCATTGACCAATGCATCATATGCTAATTTAATTCGTTCCCAACGTTTGTCCCGATCCATTGCAAAATAGCGTCCACAAACAGTTGCAATTTTTCCAGTACTATTATTTAGATGTTGTTGCAATTCAGTAATAAAGGCCAACCCACTTTTAGGATCACAGTCTCTGCCATCAGTAAAAGCATGTATGAATACGTTTTCTAAGCCTTCAATTTTGCAGGTATCAATAATTGCTTTGATGTGATTAATATGTGAATGTACACCTCCATCACTAACAAGCCCTAAGAGGTGTAAAGCTTTCTTATTATTTTTTGCAAATTTTATGGCGTTTAGCAGTATTTGATTTTTAGCAAATGAGCCATCTTTTACAGCGACATTTATTCTTTGCAATTCCTGATAAACCACCCTTCCGGCTCCTAAGTTTAAGTGTCCAACTTCAGAATTACCCATTTGTCCTTCCGGAAGCCCAACTGCTTCTCCGCAAGTTGTTAATGTTGTATTTGGATATTTTGAATATAATGATTTTGTGAAAGGAACATTGGCATTCAATATTGCATCCGAAGAAGCAACTTTTCCTAAACCCCATCCGTCCATAATGACAAGAATCACTTTTTTTTTCGACATTTTTGATAAATAGTTTTAAAAAGTAGAAATACATTCATTTTCAATGGGCAAGCCCCAGTCCGCACCCTGTAAAACTACACCCTAATCCGCTAATAGTTGCTAAAAGAGTTGAAAAACAGCTGATTTTTAGTACTTTAGTATCCTCTGGAAACTACACTAATATTATGGCATGTTTTTAGTTTATTAAACCTGTGAAAATCAAATTTGTTATGAAACATATATTATCATCTTTACTGCTTGGATCGGTTTTGTTGTTCTCTTCTTTTATGCTGCAAAATAGCAGCATAGATGAAGTAATCAGTGCGCTACGTACTGGCAATGTCGCACAACTCTCAAATTACTTTGATGAAAATGTCGGGTTGACATTACCTGACATAAAGGATAATTATAGTAAAGCTCAGGCTCAACTTATTGTAAAAGATTTTTTTACTAATAATGCAGTGAAGGGCTTTGAATTAAAACATAAAGGAGATGGAGGAGGTGGAAGTCAGTATTGTGTTGGAACTTTGCAAACAGCTTCCGGGAATTATCGTACCAATGTTTTTATGAAAATGAAAAATGGAAAAGAAGTAATTAAAGAAATTCGATTTCAATCGATGGACTAAAATAATTCTAATTATATCTGAAAGTCCTGTCTTGATGAATAAGAGACAGGACTTTTTTTTGACAATTTACGTAAGGACTAAACATTATTTTTGTTGTATGACATTTGATGAAAAATTATTCCACCTGATCGACGAGGCATTAATTGAAGATATTGGTGATGGGGATCATTCTACAATTTCTATTATTGATTCCAAGGCTCAAGGTAAAGCTGTATTGAAAATTAAGCAGGAGGGCATTTTGGCAGGAGTGGAAGTTGCTCAAAAAATATTTAATTATAAAGAGCCTGCTTCTGTTTTTATAGTGAACAAAAAGGATGGTGATAGAATGGAGGTTGGAGAGATAGCTTTTGAAGTACAATCTTCTGTATTTACTATACTGCAATGCGAAAGATTAGTATTGAATTGTATGCAAAGAATGAGCGGTATCGCAACATTGACTAATAAATACACAGCTAAATTACAAGGATACAAAACAAAGCTATTGGATACCAGAAAAACAACTCCAAATTTTCGTTTACTTGAGAAAGAAGCTGTCAGGATAGGAGGTGGCGTTAATCATCGCTTTGGTTTGTATGATATGATAATGTTGAAAGACAATCATATTGATTACTGTGGGGGAATTGAAAAAGCAATTGAAAAGGCAGCGGCCTATATACAAAGGCAAAAGCCAGAATTAAAGATGGAAGTGGAGACGAGGAATCTCGAAGATGTAAGGAAAGTGATCGCTGTTGGTAGGGGAAAAGTATTTCGCATTATGCTTGATAATTTTACTCCAGAGCAGGCTGAAGAAGCAGTAAAGGTTATAGGAAACAAATTTGAAACAGAAGCAAGTGGTGGAATTAACCTTGAGAATATAACTGACTATGCAAAAGCAGGAGTTGATTTTGTAAGTGTAGGTGCCCTGATACACCAGGCAAAGAGTTTGGATTTGAGTTTAAAGGCTACCTTTTAAATCGCCACAATAAGTGGAGGCTTGATACTCGGGTTATTAATATTTCTTTATTTTATTTAAAAAGTAATATGACTAAGAAGAATAAATCAGATAAAAGAGGGTTTGTGTATAGCACTGATCCTAATTTTTCTTTTGAAGAAGAAATTAATAATACCGAAACATTGGTGCCATCTCAACAGCAATTGAAAATACGGTTGGATACAAAACACCGGGCTGGTAAAGCAGTTACGTTGGTGGAAGGATTTATTGGAAAAAACGAAGACCTCGAAGACTTAGGAAAAAAATTAAAATCTTTTTGTGGTACAGGCGGCTCAGCAAAAGATGGAGAAATTATTGTTCAAGGAGATCAAAGGGATAAAGTGTTGCAATGGTTGATAAAGAATGGTTTTAAAAATGTAAAGAAATCAGGATGAGTCATTCCTGGTCCTATATAGTTTCTGGGATAATATTTAGCTTGATAGGTGTTTATCTTTTTCAAAGAAATATATTTGAAACCAATAGAAAAGTATTGTTACCTATGCTAGTAATTATTGCTGGAATTGTATTAATGAGTATGGGATTTGCAAAGCATCTAGACTTGATTAAATAGGATTATCCTTCAAATCCATTTTTTCTATGACTGCCATCACAATATGGTTTATTCTTGGAAGCCCCACAACGGCATAATGCAACCGTTCCCTTTTTCGTTTCTTCCCGCCCATCGCTATGTAATATCAAGCATTCTGATTTAATAAGATACGGACCATTCGGGGAAACTTCAACCTTTAAAATATTGGCAGATTCGGCTACAACTTTGATAGAAGAATCATCAGCAGAAGCTTCTGCATTCAAATAATAACTTAATGCTCCGCTCGGACATTTTCTTACCTGTTCAATAATTCTTTCAGTACTTGCTCCATCTATTTTTATCCAAGGCTTTTCTCTTGGGTTAAATACTTCCAGCAGACCTTTCCAACAAAGTGTGGAGTGTATGCAAGTATTCGGCTTCCAGACCACCGTTACTTCGTCATTGGTGTACTTAAAAGTTTCTTTCGCCATATTCTTTTGCTTTGATACAAGTTACGAACAATAAACACATATCGAAATTGCTGAATTGAAATACAGAACGATGAAAAGTGCGACGCAAGGAATAATGATACCTGCCTGCCGGCAGGCAGAGTAGCAATGCTGCTGGGTAAAAAAGCTTTCCTTTTTTGAATTAGGAAAGCTAGAATGATTTTTTAAATCTAAGTTCCCCTTTAGGGGACAGGGGTATTACTGCCCTTGTGCCAAACTATATGCCTTTTTATCTCCCCATTTATTCAACAATTCAAAGGAGCAAATTTTAAAATTACCACTCATGCTTACATATAATCCTATAACATCCTGTTGATTCAAAGGAAAATCATCAATACTTTCGAAACGAACATTATATTGATTTACCAGATTGGTATAAACAGAACCAGTAGGCCAAACCTGAGTGCCGCGGTTGCTAATATTAACCAGATTAAATTTTACACCTGCATGTCGTTGGCATTGTGATGCGATTGCAATGGGTTGCTCCTCACTTTCAATAAAAAGATCTACACCAACAATCGTTTCTTTTTCACTTTCTTTAGAAATCATCATTGAATTCGATTCTAATTTCAAAGGAGTAGGGGTTCCGGGTTTGTTTGGCATTAACTTTCTTGCTCCTATCTCAGGTAATTTGCCAAAGTTTTTTATAATAGCATCTGCAAATGCTGTTGTATTTACTGATGGAATACTTTTGTCACCAAAATCACCAGTATGCACACCGCTTTCCAAAGTGTACAATAACGAATTTTCGATGATTGCAGCATTTTCAGTAAGACCTAAATGACGTAGCATTGCTATACCACTTAATAATAATGCAGTTGGATTTGCAATATTTTTTCCCGCAATATCCGGAGCTGTTCCGTGTACTGCTTCAAAGATGGAAATATGGTCACCAATATTGGCTGATGGTGCAAACCCCAATCCCCCTACTAATCCTGCACAAAGGTCAGAAACAATATCGCCTTGCAGATTGGTCAAAACTACAACATCAAATAGATCAGGTCTCGTTACTAACTTCATACAAAGATCATCAACGATTACATCATCTGCCTTCAATTCAGGATATTCTTTGGCTACTTCCTGAAAACACTCCAGAAATAAACCATCAGTGATCTTCATGATGTTGGCTTTGTGTACACAGGTAATGCGTTTAGCATTTTTAATCTTTGCCATTTCAAAAGCATAGCGAATCACCTGCATACTTCCCGGGCGGGTAATAAACCGACGGCTTAATGCAACATCATGTGTTAGCATATGTTCAATACCGCCATAAGTATCCTCAATATTTTCTCTTACTACAGTAATGTCAATCGGAATGCCGGCTTTACTGAAAACTGTATCGACGCCGTGTAGGGTTCTGAAATCTCTTTTATTCGCAAAAGTGTTCCAGGTTTTTCTAGCTGTTACATTTATGCTTTTTACACCCTTCCCCTTAGGAGTTTCCATCGGGCCTTTAAATAGCAAACCCAAAGTTTCTATTGTTTGTTTGGCTTCCGGTGTCATACCGTTATTAAATCCATTGTCAAATACCCATTTGCCCATATCTACAAAATCATATTCCAATGGAACCTTATTCGCATCAAATATTTTTAATACGGCTGCCATTATCTCTGGCCCTATTCCGTCTCCTTTTGCTACTGCTATTTTCATATATACTATATTTCTATTTAGAGCCGCAAAATTAAGCCCTAGAAAGGGATTTATACGTTAAAATGCAAGCAAGTTTGATTCTCCGGCAATTTGTTTATTTTTACTAAATGACCAGTATGATATCCGAAGGAGTAAAAGTGAGTGTTGAAACTTTCTATCAGGCAGATTACAGCAATCCGTTGCAGTCTGAATTTATGTTTGCTTATCGGATATCTTTGGAGAACCACAATGCTTTTCCTGTCAAACTGCATCGCCGTCATTGGTTTATCTTTGACAGCAATGGCAGCAACCGTGAAGTAGAAGGCGAAGGTGTCGTTGGGATACAGCCAACTTTACAACCCGGCGAAACATATCAATATGTTAGTGGTTGTAACTTACGAACTGAAATGGGAAAAATGCATGGCACATACCAGATGGAAAATCTGCACAGCAAGCAACTATTCGAAGTAAGTATTCCTTCTTTTGAAATGATTGTGCCGATGAAGAATAATTAGGATTGAATTTTTCTTGCCCTCTCTTTTAACATTTCCATTGCTTCTTCTTTTGAATTAAATATTGTTCCATTAATATTTACTAAATTATCGGCAAGCTTATCATATCGTTTTGTGAGCAACCAGATAAATATGTGTAAATAATGGATGCCATCAAAAACAATGGCTTTATTAGCTGCAAACTCATCTTTTCTTTTCAAGAATTCACCCGGCATTTCGGAATAGTGCATACCAGGGCGAAGATGATGAATGATATGATAGCCGTCATTCCAGCATTTATGATTATAAACTGTATTAATACAATTGATGGAACTGGTATAAAGATTTTCAGGGTCATTGGCGTCAATAAAAGAATGTTGTGCCCAGTTACCTAGCATCATCACTAATCTTGCAAATAGCAAGGGAACTATGAATACTACTAATGTAGCTTTTAAGTTTACAAAACACATCCCAATGCAAAAAGCTAGGTAGATATATTCCCCAGCCGTTAATCGCTGGTATAATTTTTTTCTTTTTTTGCTAAATAGATATCGGATTGTATTGATAACGCCAACAAATATAAACCGGAAGAAATAAGCAAGAAAACCTCTAACACTATCCCGTTGATATGCCATTGTGCTACTGGTATCGTCTGGCAGATTGTTCTCTATATGATGCATACCCATGTGATGGCTAAAATATCCTTCAGGTGCATGTCCAAAAAGAGGGCAGATGATCCATGAAGTGTAAGCAAAAAACGGTTTTTGAAAAGGCGCTTTTAATGTTTTGCGATGACATAAGCAATGAAACATCAAGCCAAAACTCCCTTTAAAATAAAATTGTGATAAATAAAAATAGGGTACAGCTATGGCCCACCACCACCAGCCAGTTAAAACTGGAGTATAGAGCAAAATGGCAATAGGTAATATTAATATATGGATTGTAGTAAGTAAATAAATAAAAGGTAAATCCCTTTTGTCATTCATTATTTTCAGCCACAACATATCATACAATGAAAATTTATCTTTCTGTTTGTAAACAGGGTCTGTTAGTGTGTTGAGTGACTTCATGATTGCTGTAAATGTATGGAATTTCTACTCCTCATATCTATCATGTTGAGCAATTCATATTTATAAGTAGTTGCACAAATAAACAGTTGCAAACTGACCTATTATTTTGGCTTGTATTTAGCCTCTGTAATTATAGTAGCTACATCAGTTCGCATAATTTCTTCCGGTGTCAAATCAGGATTTTTTTCAATAAATTTTTTTATGAATTGCCAACCAATCCACTGACCAATATTACCGGGTGAATAATCTGGTGGAAAGCCTTGGGTAAAAGGGCTTTCACCAATATAAACTTGCAGAACTGCTGGATTCAGTGATTGTAGGTTTTCATTTTTTACAATGGAAGTCCAGATCAGTCCTTCATTGTTCTTGCACCAATCAAGTTGTTGTTGGGTAAAACCTGTTTTTATCGAGTCGGGTGTTGTTGGTAAAAATTTATCTAATAAATACCATTGCTTTCCTTTTTCTACCATTTGTTCTATCAAAGGTTTGCCACTACTTTGATCGGGAAATAGATCAGCCACTACCAATTGCATAGCATCAGCAATTATGTATTCTTTACTGAAACGCCGGCTTCTGTAAGTAGGCGCTACACTTTCAATAAAAAAGGGATCGTTGTAAACAGAAAAATTTTTTCCTAAATAAAATTGCAAACTAATACCCAAAAGCCCCGGGCGAAGAAAGTCAGGTGTTGGTCCGTTTTCAGATTGGGCTAATGCATCAACAGGTCCGGCAATAGCAGCTATTTTTGGGATAGGATATTTTGGAAAATAAAATCTGACAAACTGAAATGCTTTTTTGAATTCTTTTTCAAGGTCGTCTGTGGTTTTAAACACTGTATTAATGGTATCGTACAAATTCCCGCTAAGGCTGATGAAATTTTTTATTCCTGGAATAGTCGCGGCACTATCAAGCCCTAATATATACTGTAAAAAGATGGGAGTAACTATTGGGTACTTTTGATTCAGTTTATTTAATCCGGCAAATATATTGATGGTATCAATAGTAAAAAAATCCCTGTCAAATCTTTCCAGTTTAATTTCCACACTTATATTCGATACATCGGGTACTTTATTATTGCTTTTGCAGGAACAAATAATGAGACTGAGTGATAAAATAATCAGAATTTTCTTCATAGTTGGTTATTAACGAATCAGCATTAAAAATGTTGTTGCTGCTAAATTAAGCTAATGAAACATTATTGTAGATTTGTATAATGAAGATAGCAATAGCACAACAAAATTATCATATTGGAAATTTTGAAGAGAATACCCGAAAAATTATTGAAGGTATTGAATGGGCTAAAGAGCGGGGCGCTGATATAGTGATGTTTTCTGAATTATGTGTTTGTGGATATCCACCCAGAGATTTTCTTGAGTTTGAAGATTTCATTAGTAAATGCTATCAGGCCATTCATGTTATTAAGCAACATGCGGATACTATAGGTGTAATTATTGGAGCACCTGATGTTAATCCTATAAAGGAAGGAAAAGACTTATTCAATGCTGCTTATTTTTTATATGAAAAAGAAGTAAAGGCTGTTGCCCATAAAACCTGTTTGCCAAATTATGACGTGTTTGATGAGTACCGATATTTTGAGCCAGCTTATGATTGGAATATCATTGAATTTAAAGGAAAGAAACTGGCAATTACAATTTGTGAAGATATCTGGAACCTTGGTGATAATCCATTGTACCGAAACTGTCCAATGGACGAGTTGATGAAACAGCAGCCTGATCTAATGTTGAATATTTCGGCTTCCCCGTTTGATTATACTCATGTTGAAGATAGAAAAGCAATTGTAAAACTGAATGTTTCGAAATACAAAATACCAATGCTGTATAGTAACTGTGTTGGTAGCCAAACAGAAATTGTATTTGATGGTGGTTCTTTAGTGTTTGATAAGAATGCTAATTTGATCAAGCAATTGCCATTGTTTGAAGAAGCTTTTGACATCTTTGAATTGCAGAATGATGGAACATTTTCTCAGTCAATTGAAGAACTTGCTGATAATTTGCCAAATGCAGAATTAGACCCGTTAACACTGGACGAAAATTTGTGTACAGCAGAAATATATGCTGCAATTGTTTCAGGCATCAAAGACTATTTTTCTAAAATGGGTTTTAAAAAAGCCATTCTTGGAAGTAGTGGCGGTATTGATAGTGCAGTAACACTAGCATTAGCTTGTGCTGCATTGGGGAGTGAAAATATAAGAGCCGTATTAATGCCTTCTCAATATTCTTCCGGACATTCTGTAATTGATGCAGAGCAGTTAAGTAAGAATTTGGGTAATCAGTATGATATCATTCCTATTAAAAATATTTATGAATCATTTTTAACGGAGTTAAAACCTATTTATCAGGATTTACCTTTTTCAGTAGCAGAAGAAAATATTCAATCAAGAACAAGGGGTAATCTATTAATGGCAATAGCCAATAAATTCGGGTATATTTTATTAAATACTTCTAATAAAAGTGAGCTGGCAACGGGTTATGGTACGTTGTATGGAGATATGGCTGGTGGATTGGGTGTTCTTGGAGATTGTTATAAATTGCAGGTATATGCATTAGCCAGATATATAAATAGAAATGGCGAAATAATTCCCAATAATATTATAGCAAAACCACCATCTGCTGAATTACGACCGGGGCAAAAAGATTCAGATTCACTTCCAGAATATAATATCCTTGACAAAATACTCTATCAATATATCGAAAGAAGAAAGGGGCCAAATGAAATTAAGGAACAAGGTTTTGATGCAACACTTGTAGACCGTGTACTTAAACTGGTAAATGTTAATGAATATAAACGTAACCAGTTTTGCCCTATTATACGAATTTCGCCAAAGGCTTTTGGTGTGGGTAGAAGAGTACCAATTGTTGGGAAATATCTTTCCTGATTAATGAATATACGTAGCTGTCACTAAGACAGAGGGATTAGGTGGAATAGACACATTTTGAGAAACAACCAGTGTTGTTTCATTTAAAGAAACAAGGTCAAATAGTCCAGATCCACCAGGAAAAAGCCCAGCAGACATCATTAGTTTTGTTTCATTATTTTCAAATGTCCAGGTAAAATTTCCTGCTGTAGTTGGACTACATACTATTGATCCTTCTGTTATAGTTCCGTTGCCATTACTTTGAAAAGTTATTGCATCATCTTTTATGCAAGAAATAGCCGGATTGTTTGAAATGTCACCAATGCCTACAGCAGTAGCACTCGAGAATTTCCAGCTGCTTCTTGATATGTTTTCTGATTTAGAAGGAGCTGTAGTTTGATCTTTTTTACAAGATGATAAACTAAAGAAAGTAAAAAGCATAAGTGCAATTACCAGAGAAAGTTGTTTTTTCATAATAAACTGGCTAAATGATGTAAAATGTTAGCTCTTTTCGTAAAATAAAACGAATAATCATGCCAATTTAGTATTTATTATTGACCTTTTGTATTATCGGCAAATTATTTGCTTAATGCAAGTTCGTATTTTGTGTAACTAAAAAAGTAATCATGTTAAAAACAGCAGAGGATATAAAACTATTAAACGAAAAAATTAGTGATGCTGGCCGTTTTACAGACAAGTTACGAGAAGAGATAGGTCATGTTATTATAGGTCAACACCAAATGTTAGACAGATTATTGATTGGTTTATTAAGTAATGGTCATGTTTTATTAGAAGGAGTGCCTGGATTAGCCAAAACATTAACAATAAAATCATTGGCTCAGGCCATACATGCTCAGTTCAGTCGCATTCAATTTACTCCCGATTTATTACCAGCAGACGTAATTGGTACGTTGATTTACAACCAACAGAAAAATGAATTTGTTGTTCGCAAAGGTCCAATTTTCGCCAATTTTATTTTGGCAGATGAAATTAACAGAGCACCCGCAAAAGTACAAAGTGCTTTATTGGAAGCGATGCAAGAGCGGCAAGTTACCATTGGTGACAGTACCTATAAACTAGATGAACCGTTTTTAGTAATGGCTACTCAAAATCCATTGGAACAAGAAGGGACATATCCTTTACCTGAGGCTCAGGTAGATCGTTTTATCATGAAAGTTGTAGTACATTATCCAACAATGGCTGAAGAGCAGTTGGTCCTTCGTCAAAGTATTCAGGGTGTTTTCCCTTCTACAAAGCAGGTTGTCTCTATCCAGGAAGTATTGAATGCAAGAGAGTTGACAAAGCAGATATATATGGATGAGAAAATAGAGCAATATATATTGGATATTGTTTTTGCAACAAGAAATCCAGAGAAATATAGATTGGAAAAATTAAAACCACTCATTTCTTATGGAGCATCTCCAAGAGGAAGCATCAATTTGGGGTTAGCAGCTAAATCACAGGCATTTTTAAATAAAAGAGGTTTTGTAATTCCAGAAGATGTAAGAAGTATTTGTAAAGATGTGTTGCGACATCGTATCGGTTTGACGTATGAAGCCGAAGCAGAGAATGTAAATGTTGAGGACGTAATTGAAGATGTGTTGAAACAAATAAATGTACCGTAAATTTTTTTTCATAGCTATTATGCTGACCACTAATGAAATAATAAAAAAAGTTCGGGAGCTTGAAATTAAAAGCAAAAAACTCACCAGTGATCTGTTTACTGGTGAATATCATAGTGCTTTTAAGGGTAAAGGAATGTCGTTTAAAGAAGTAAGGGAATATGCAGCTGGAGATGATATACGATTTATTGATTGGAATGTATCAGCCAGATTTGGACAGGCATATAGTAAATTATTTGAAGAAGAAAGAGAGTTGACCGTAATGTTGCTGGTTGACATTAGTTCGAGTTCTTTGTTTGGAACAGAACTGGTAAGAAAAAAAGATATAATTACAGAGATTGCTTCAGTGATTAGCTTTTCTGCTGTAAATAACGCAGATAAGATTGGCGTCATTTTTTATAGCGATACAGTAGAAGCATTTATTCCTCCCAAAAAAGGAAAGCAACATGCTTTATATATTGTAAGAGAATTACTGAGCAAAGAGCCGAAAGGCAAAGGAACTGCTGTAAGCAAAGCGCTTCGGTATTTTAATAATTCTACAAAGCAAAAAAGTATTGCTTTTATCCTCAGTGATTTTATTGATGCCAATTATGAAGATGCATTGCGTATTGCAGGAAAGAAGCATGATGTAATTGGTATCAAGATCTACGATCAAATGGATAAGCAATTACCAGACGTTGGATTACTAAAAGTAAAAGATGCAGAGAGTAGTAAAACAAAATGGGTGGATACTAGCAATGCATTTGTTCGTTATAACTATGAGCAGGAATTTTTCAGATTAACAGCTTACAGTAGAGAAACATTTAAAAAGGCCGGTTGTGATCTGCTGCATGTAAAAACAAATGAAGACTACGTAAGGGTATTGCAACGATTCTTTCTCAGTAGGAACAAACAAAAATGATTTTCAAAAGAACTATATTTTTCATTGCTTTGATAATTCTTGTGCAGATTGGAATGTCGCAAGTAAGTACTACGGTTAGGGCTTCAGTTAGTACGAATAAAGTCCTTCTTGGTGAGCCATTTGTACTAACTATTAAAGCAAGCATACCTTCAGCCACTGCTATTAATTTCGTTCAAATAGACACAATTCCTCACTTTGAGTTTTTAGAAAAACCTAAACTTGATTCTACAACCACAGATGGGGGGATTATTATTACAGGGATTTATAAGATTGCCAGTTTTGATTCTGGTCATTGGGTTATCCCTTCTTTTACCTTGACAAAAGGAGTGTGGACTGATACAATTCCTATTGATGTTGTTTTCTCCGATTTTAATCCAGATCAGGAATATCATGATATAAAAGATATAATAGAAGTAAAGACAAAGAAGGAAGGGGTACTTTGGTGGGCTTATGCAATCGCCGCAGCATTAATGGTGTTAGCAGTTATATTTTTTTCCCGTAGAAAAAAGAAACCTGTTGTCGCTGTAAACGAGAAAATTATTGCAAACCCTTATGAAGAGGCGATGCAACAACTGGCAGCATTGCAAAAGGAGAATACTGATGCTAAGACTTATTACGCTGAACTTGTGAATATTTTCCGATTATATATTTTCAGGAAGAAAGGAATTCTGTCACTGCAAAAAACTACTGACGATTTGATACTACAGATAAAAGATGTAGTAAGTGATAAAGAACAGTTTGATAAACTTTCTCAGACTTTACGATTGAGTGATTTTGTAAAATTCGCAAAATATATTCCTGTTGACGACGACAAACGAACATCGTATTCGGATATTTTAAATTCTATAAAACTGATTGAAGGATCAGGTGCTTAAGCCCCTCCTTTGGAGGGGTTGGGGAGGCTTTTATGCTTTACGACTGGATAAAAAATATGCATTTTGTTTACCCGATTTTCTTCGGGTTGTTTGCATTGTTGCCACTACTTAGCTGGTGGTATGTAAAAAAGAATGACAAATTGAAGGCGACGTTAACTGTTTCTACCACTCATGCATTTACTGTAAGTTCCTGGAAGAACAGATTTCGGCATTTGCCTTTTCTTATTCGGTTATTGACATTAAGTTGTTTGATAATTGCTCTGGCCCAACCACAAATAAGAAATGAAGAGCAACGATCAGAAGGAGAAGGAATTGATATTGTACTTTGTATGGATGTAAGTGGCAGTATGGGATCGCAGGATATTCCGCCATCGAGAATGGAAGTAGCAAAGGAAGTAGCTGAAGAATTTGTCCGCAGCCGGCCGGTTGACAGGATTGGTCTTGTTATTTTCTCCGGCGAAAGTTTTACGCAATGTCCAATTACGAATGATAGAAATACGTTGATTACCCAAATTCAAAAACTAGAAAGCAGAACCTTGCTTAAAGACGGAACCGTTATTGGTGAAGGATTGGCAACAGCCGTTGACAGGCTGGTACAAAGCAAGTCGAAGAGTAAGGTCATTATCTTAATTACAGATGGAAAAGAAGATGCCCCGGATACGAGACTGATAGATCCGTTAACGGCTTTGGATATTGCAAAATCGAACGGCGTAAAAGTGTATACGATAGGAATGGGAGCCATCCCCTCTAACATAACAGAAGTCACAAGCAGGCCAAAAAATAATAATCCTGAAATTGGTTTCATTGATGTTGCTTTACTTACAAAGATTGCTGCTGAAACAGGCGGCCAATATTTTCGGGCAAAGGATAAAGAAGCATTGAAAGAAACCTATAAGCAGATCGATACTTTGGAAAAATCAAAGATTGATATTGTAGCTATTAAAAGGGTAGAAGAACGTTTTATTCCTTTTGTGTTGGCAGCGCTAATTTGTCTTTTTCTGGAACTAGTTTTAAAGATTACTGTCTTTAGAAAATTTCCTTAACTATTTGTTGCTTATGTTACAGATCAAATCTTATTGGCGAAGTAGTATCTTGCGGCTCAATGAAAGCAATTGTATATAAATCAACCGGAAGCTGGTATACAGTAAAAGATGAAGCTGGTAAATTCTGGAATGCCCGGATGAAAGGGGTTATGAAATTGGATGGAATTACTTCAACAAACCCTGTTGCCGTGGGGGATATTGTAGAAATAGAATCACAAGCTGATACTGATAATTCAGCTATCATTGATGCAATACATTCGAGAAATAATTACATCAACCGGCAATCACCGAGGCATAAGCACCAACATCATATTATTGCAGCTAATTTAGACCAATCAATGTTGGTTGCCACTTTGAAAGAACCTAAAACCTCACAAGGGTTTATTGACCGGTTTCTTGTCGCATCAGAAATGTATCATGTAAAGCCGTTTATTGTGTTCAATAAATCGGATTTGTACAAGCAAAAGGAACTGGATAAGTATGAAGGCTGGAAAGCGATGTATGAAGCGGTCGGTTACAAGGTTTTTTTAGTGAGTGCAGAAAAAAAAGAAGGCGTAGAGGAAGTGCTGGAAATGATGAAGAATAAAATAACTCTTATCAGCGGACATAGTGGTGTTGGTAAGTCATCTTTTTTAAATGTAGTTTTTCCTGATAAAGAATTGAAAACACAAGAAGTTAGTGGCTGGAGTGGAAAGGGACAGCATACTACAACGTTTGCTGAAATGTATGATCTGCCTTTTGGCGGAAGTATAATAGATACACCGGGAATGAGAGAGTTTGGCTTAGTAGATATTGACAAACAGGAAGTATCGCATTATTTCCCAGAAATGAAAGAGCGATTAAATAATTGTCAATTCAACAATTGCCTGCATTTTAATGAACCAGGTTGTGCTATAAAAGATGCAACTGCCAGCGGTCAAATACATGAAGACAGGTATGTTAGTTATGTGAATATTATGGAATCGATAGAAGGGAAAAGTTATTAAGCTTTATCTTAGTTAAGCGATATTCCGATGATCCCCATTGAATAATTTTGTCTCCAAAACGCCGGCTAGTTCTACAACTGCTTTATTGTCTTTACTTAAAGCATCCCTTGTTTTAGTTGGGAAAATGGAAACGCCATTATATATACTGTAATGCAAAGTAAGGTTATGACTTTTAAATCTGAATTCCCAATCGATGGTATCAAAATCATCTTCTTTATTGGAAAAGTTAATATCAAAATCCTGGCTTAGGATATTGGCTACACGATAGAATTCTTTTAATCCACCGTCATCTGCAATTACTGCTTCGGTGCAACCGAGGGTGGTACGTAATGTGAGGCTCATAGTTAAGGTGTTTAGGTATTTTCATAGACTGGATAAATTGGTATTTAGCTGCACGATAACATTAAATTAACTCCGAAATTTCTTTGCTTTCTTTGCTGCTTTTTCAGCTTTAGGATCACCACTTATTAATTTTTCAGCGCCAATATTCTTGCCATTTGTTGGGCATCCAGTTTTTTTAGGAAACATTCTGCTTAGCATTCCGCAGGAAGAAAGAGCAAATGCTAAAATGGTGATAGTGGTATAAAATCGAAGGTTTTTCATTGTATTGTGCTTGTATGAATAACGAATTTAACAATAATAAATTGTTTAATAAATAGTAAAGCTACTAGTGGTGTGGATCAAGCGAAGATTTATTAGCAATGAGCCTGGAGTTTGTTTCTGATTATCAAAGTGTTGACTTCTAACTCAAAAATCATGGTTGCTCCCTGAACCAATCCGCATACTGGACATAATTATTTGCAATTCTGTCTATTTGGCCACCAATCATTTCTTGCGGGATGTCTTTTACCTTTTTAGCTGGCACACCTGCATAAATGCTTCCGGCATCACAAATCATATTTTCTAATACAACTGCACCGGCCGCAATGATAGTATTGCTATGTATTACAGCTTGATCCATTACAATAGCACCCATACCTATCAATACATTATCATGAACGGTACAACCATGAACAATTGCATTATGACCTATGGATACATTATTGCCAATTGTTGTTCCGCATTTTTGATAAGTACAATGAATACAGGCGCCATCCTGCACATTAACTTTATTTCCCAGTTTAATAAAATTTACGTCACCCCTGATGACTGTGTTGAACCAGAAACTGCAATCATCACCGGCAATTACATTGCCAACAATAGTAGCGTTAGGAGCAACAAAGCAATTAGTACCGAACGCTGGAAATTTATCTTCTACTGGAAGTATAATTGGCATTTGTTTTCATTTTTATAGCAATAAAGATACAGTCTGAAGCAAAAACATAATTATTCTCTTAAATAAAAGCAAACTGAGGAAGCAAGATTAGTTTTTTGCCTGTGCAAGGACTATTTTTGAAAAACAAATTTCCAATCCTTTGAGTGGTATTAAAAAACTGGCTGGACAAACAATGTGGTATGGGGTAAGCTCCATAGCAGCCCGTTTTCTTAATTACCTGCTTACACCTTACTTAACAGCAACTTTACTTGCACCTGATTATGGTGAAATGAATCTTGTATATGCATTGATTCCATTTTTGAATATCATTTTTACTTATGGGTTAGAAACTGCATATTTCCGATATGTACAACAAAAAGAAAGGGAAGCTGATGTTTATAATACAATAACTGTTTCATTGATCATTAGTACAATCAGTTTTACATTACTAATGTTGTTATTCAAGCAAAATTTTGCTGAACTGATTTCATTAAAAGAACATCCTGAGTTTATTACATGGAGTGCTTTTATTATCGGGTTTGATGCATTAACTACGATTTCTTTTGCTAAACTACGCCAGCAAGGAAGGCCTGTAAAATATGCAACAATCAGGATCGCAAGTATTCTTATTAATATAGCTGTTACTGTTTTCTTTTTGTCAGCTTGTCCTGCCATCGCCAAATCTAATCCGGATAGCCCTTTGTTGTTTTTTTATAATGAAAGTATTGGTGTCGGTTATGTTATCATCGCCAATCTAGTACAGTCAATTGTTACTTTTTTATTTTTATGGAAAGAATTCTTTTCTTTCCGTTGGAAATTCAACGGTGCATTATGGAAAGAGATCATGCTGTATTCTATGCCGCTTATTATAGCCGGTTTTGGAGGAATGATCAACGAAACGTTCGACAGGATCATGCTGGGTTGGTGGTCTACTTCGGCTTCGCCAAAAACAGAAGTGGCCATTTATAGTGGTTGCTACAAGCTGTCCATTTTAATTACATTGTTTATTCAGGCTTTTCGTATGGGAGCGGAGCCTTTCTTCTTTAAACAATCGCAGGGCGAAAACCCGCAACGTATTTATGCAAGAGTGATGAAGTTTTTTGTGATTGTGATCTGTACCATGTTTCTTGTAGTGGCTTTATATATTGATATATGGAAATATTTTTTAGGGAAAGAAATTTACTGGACTGGATTAAAAGTTGTTCCTATTTTACTTTTAGCAAATATGTTTTTAGGTATCTACTATAATCTTTCTATCTGGTATAAGCTTAGTAATAGAACAATGTCTGGTGCCTGGATTACATTGATTGGTGCAAGTATTACCATTGCTATTAATTTCTTATTTATACCAACTTTTGGATATATGGCCTGTGCATGGGCAACATTCGCTACTTATGGCACTATGATGGTGGTCTCTTATTTGTGGGGTCAAAAAGTTTATCGTATTCCATATGCCTGGAAGAAACTGGTAGCGTATATGGTAATAGTAGTACTCTTGTACTTTATTCATTTATTGTTCTTAAAACTTGAACTTGGAGTTTGGGTAAATCGTGGCTTTGCAACTATGCTGCTGGCTTCCTTTATTATTTTTGTGATAAATGTGGAGCGAAAGGATTTCCAGAAGTTGCCGGTGGTTGGAAGATTTCTTAAGTAAATTTTTCAGTTATTTTTTATTAGTACATCTTCACAAACGGATTATTCATTTTCTCAAAGCCAACTGTAGTAACAGGTCCATGACCGGAATAAACCTTTGTTTCATCTGGCAAAATGAAAAACTGGGTTTGAATACTATTGATCAGAATATCCATATTTCCCCCTGGCAAATCGGTTCTGCCAACGCTGCCATTAAATAATACATCACCGCCGATTATAAAACCGCCGGCTTTATGATAGAATGAGACACTACCGGGTGAATGACCGGGTGTGAAACGGATTTCAAGTTCTTCCTCACCGATATTAATATTTTTTCCTTCTTTCAAATAAACTAATGGGCCATCGTAGTTGTTAAAGGGAAGCTGGTACATTAAACCCGATTGCGGGGCAAAGTCCAAAACAGGCTTTTCTTTCGTATGTATGTGTAAGTTTAAGCCCCAGGTGTCATGTACGAATTTGTTGCCAAATACATGGTCTAGATGGCAATGTGTATTAAGCAGCAAAACAGGAGAAAGGTCTGTCTTTTTAATAAACATTTTTAATTCGTCCCTTTCTTCTGGAAAGTAACAACCCGGATCTATAATGCAACATTGCTTTTGTTCGTTATATAAAACATAAGTATTCTCCTGAACAGGGCTAAAAGTGAAGGACTTAAGAGCTAACATGGATGTATTTTCGTATTTTTAAATCTAAATTGTTTATTGTAGCAAAGATAGTTTCTTGTATTGACTGATGAGTAGTATTACAGAAGTACAAATGTGCGACGCAAGAGATGATGAATAGAATTACAACAGCCGGGAAAATAAAAAAAAGTGATTAGAAACAGAAAAGACTTTATGAAACATGTATTAAGCATTATTGCCTGCCTCTCCATATTATTTGCTATGGAATCTGCAGCACAAGTAAACACTGTTGAATTTGGTAAAAACAGGGTACAATACCAAAAATTCAAGTGGAAATATTACCAGACAGAGAACTTTAACACTTATTTCAGTCAGGATGGATTAGGGTTGGGGAAGTATGTGGCACAGGTTGCAGAGCTTGAGCTTAATTCAATTGAAGAGTTTGTAGAATATGGATTGCAACGCCGCATCAATATTGTTGTATATAATAATTACGATGAAATGCAGCAATCAAATATCGGTATGGGTATTGATTGGCAGAATACGGGTGGTGTTACCAAATTGGTGAATAACAAAATGATCATTTATTACGATGGTAATCATGCAAATCTTAAAATCCAGATTCGTCAGGGTATTGCCAAAAACTTAGTTGATAATTTATTATTTGGAGATGACTTGGGTGAATTTGCTGCAAATCAGGCATTGCTTGATTTGCCTGTATGGTTGACGGACGGTTATGTTTCATATGTAGCAGAGAACTGGAATACCCGACTTGATGATGATTTACGTGGCGTAATGCTTGCTGGAGAGTACAACAACTTTTATCAGTTTGCCTTCGAAAAACCATTACTGGCTGGACATTCATTCTGGAAATATATTGCTGACAAGTATGGTAAGAATAAAGTGACGTATTTTCTTTATTTGGCTCGTATTTATCGAAACTTAAATAATGCCTCTAATAAAATAGCCAAGAAAAAATTTAAGTTGATACTTAAAGACTTTATGGTTGATGTGCAGACGCAATATTTCAAAGATATCCGTGGTAGAAGAAATACTCCAAGAGGACAGCTTTCTGTAAGTGAGGATATTGGAAAAAAAGATTTCATCCGCTTTAACGCTAATCCAACGCCAAGAAGTTTTACGTATGCAGTAGTTGAATTTAAGCAAGGTAGGTATCAGGTAATACTTATGGAGAATTTTGTAAACAGGAAAGTATTGTTGAAACTAGGTGTAAGAACAAGAGAAAAAGAAACACATCCAAATTATCCATTACTTGCCTGGGATGGAAAAGGAAC
>JAHEMM010000040.1:0-1890 GCA_024643655.1 Chitinophagaceae bacterium
TGCTGCTGTTGCTGCATTTCAAGGTAATGTCGGTAAGAATTATTGTTAATACTTGGATTTTGGGAAGTATAACCAAAAGTTAGCACAGTGTTTTTTTCTTCTATATTTTGTTCAAGACCGTTATTGATACTTACCGATACCTCTAATGTATGTTGAGAAGAACCTTTATATGTTCCTTTCACTGGCGTACAATCAGAAAAATTTCTACCTATGGCCAGTTTTATATGTCGATCGCTTGCAATACAATTGTTTGTTGGATCTAATCCAACCCAACCATAAAAAGGAATGTATGCTTCAACCCATGCATGGGTTGCACCTGCTCCACGTAGTTCTTCTTTTTCGGGACAAATATAACCACTGACGTACCTGGCAGGAATACCATTCAAATGTAGTAATACTAATAACAGGTGTGCAAAATCCTGACATACGCCAGCTTTTAATGTTAATATCTCATCAATTTTTGTCTCAATATTGGTGACGCCTTTTTGATACTGGAAGTTATTGAAAATATAGTTTGAGAGTTTTTTGGCGTTTATAAAGGGTGACTCTTGCTTATTAATAAGATCTACGGAAAGTTTATTTAATTCTTCAATAGAGGTAAAAGTTTCATGAAGCATAAAATCGAGGTAGGGGTAAATTTCTTTTACTTCATTAAGTTCATTCCATTGTTCTGCTGCTGATTTATCATCACTTGGAAACAAAAAAGGCTTTGTAGAAATAATGATATCAGATTCAATTAGTAATAAATTATGTGGTGCTACAATGGAAAACATACCTACCTTGTTGCCGAAATAATCGGTAAATATTTCGATAGATGGATTATTTGTAATTTTTAATTCATGCTTTTGTACCGTTTGCTGTAAATCATTAATTGGATATAACATGATCTGGTTGGTACAGTCGATAACGGTGGAAGCGTATGTATAACGGGTTATATGTTTTATATGAAAGTCGGCCATAAAAGTTATATCAGGTATTTCCGAAATAGTATTTATTGAATCGGTTTGCGATTTCAAAAAGTTCGGATCGTGTTTGTAATAAAAATTGTTTTAAAAGTTCACTATTATCTGTAACATTACTGTATTTGATATTGTTGTAACATCGGCCAATGATGAACTCTAATTGGGAATAACTTTCAGTATCACTTTCATTTTTTAAACGCTCAAAATAACGAGTGAGTCGTTCCATTGAATATAAAAGTGAATGTGAAAACTCAGTATTGAATAATACATGTTTGATCACCAGTTTCGAATTAAGGTTTCCTCTGTTATTTCGCAGGTATAATTCATAACCCGATAATGAGTAAAGAAGAAAACGCCATGTTGGATCTTCGGCATGTTTTGTAAGATCGTAATTGTATTCTTTTAGCTTGATCGAAAGTAAGTCGATAGTAATGATACTTCTTGAAAGAAAACGGCCAATGTTTAAAAAATTAAATCCCTCTTCTCTAGCCATGGTAATATCAACCGTGCCGTTGTATAACATGCCATGACGAATTAAACTATCCAGAGAAGTGACAGGATCGCCGGATGAAATATTTATTGCTATTTGTTTCTCCCTTACCAAATGATAATATTCATTCAGGCAAAGCCATACTTCTTTTGTAATATGATCCTGAACTGATCTTGCATTTTCTCTGGCCTGTGTAATGTTGTTTATTATCGAGAATGGATTTTCTTTGTCTACGACTAGATGCTCCAATACTTTTGCAGAGTTATTTTCAATTAATGCAATTTCTTCTTCATTTAACTCGCTATACGTTTGCAAAACAGATTTCCAGCTGAAATCCGTTACTTCATCTTGTGATGAAATATATTTTGTATGTAACATACGGAGCATACGATTAGTACGTTCCATATATCTTGCCATCCAGAAAATTGATTCAGCTAC
>JAHEMM010000040.1:1990-22601 GCA_024643655.1 Chitinophagaceae bacterium
CAGATTTCCAGCTGAAATCCGTTACTTCATCTTGTGATGAAATATATTTTGTATGTAACATACGGAGCATACGATTAGTACGTTCCATATATCTTGCCATCCAGAAAATTGATTCAGCTACACGACTTAACATTTTAATTTATTTAACTTCCTAAAACCCATGTGTCTTTGCTCCCGCCACCTTGTGAGGAATTAACTACTAAAGAACCTTCTCTCAAAGCAACTCTTGTTAATCCGCCCGGAACGATTTCAATGCCTTCGGGGCCATATAATGCATACGGTCTCAGGTCAACTCTGCGTGGTTGTAATTCGCCATTAATATAACAGGGTGCAGATGAAAGGTTGATTATCGGTTGTGCTATAAAATTTCTGGGTTCTTTGGTAATAGCTTTTTTAAAATCATCCATTTCTTTTTCAGTAGCTGCATTACCAATAAGCATACCATAGCCACCCGATTCATTCGTTTTCTTGATCACCATTTTAGTCATGTTCTCAAAAACCATTTTCCGGTTTTCAGGATCTGCCAGCTGATAAGTAGGAACATTTTTTAAGATTGGTTCTTCATTCAAATAATATTTTATCATATCAGGAACATATGAATACACAGCTTTATCATCAGCAACACCATTTCCCATAGCGTTTACAATGGCTACATTTCCTTTTCTATATGCCCAATATAAACCGGGTACACCCAACATACTATCCGGACGAAATACTAAAGGGTCAATAAATTCATCATCAACTCTTCTATAAATAACATCTACTTTTTGTAATCCTTTTGTCGTCTTCATATATACATGATGATTCTCAACTACCAGATCTCTTCCTTCTACCAATTCAATGCCCATTAATCTTGCTAATGTCGTATGTTCAAAATAAGCAGCGTTAAACATACCGGGAGTTAACAACACAACTGTCGGTTCGCTTGTTTGTCGGTTTGATAATGCCAGTAAATTTTTTAATAATTGATCAGGATAATCTTTTACAGGCAGCACATTATTCTTTGGTATTAGGTCAGGAAATATTCTGTAAGTAATACTCCTGTTTTCCAACATATAGGAAACGCCAGAAGGAGTACGAAGATTATCTTCTAATACATAGAATTGTCCGTCATTATCTCTTATTAAATCAACACCGGATATATGTGTATAGATGTCAAACGGCACATCTACATTTACCATCTCTCTTAAAAAATTGGGACAGGAGTAGATGAGCTTTGCAGGTATAATACCGTCTTTAATAATAAATTGCTGATGATAAATATCTTTAAGAAATACATTCAGTGCTTTTAATCGCTGTTTAATTCCTTTTTCAATCAATGACCATTCATCTGCTTTAATGATACGGGGAACCACATCAAAAGGAAATATTTTCTCAATGCCTTCTCCACTGCTATATACTGTAAAAGTTACACCTTGTGACATGAACAATTTTTTAGCCTGTTCATCTCTTCGGGTAATTTCTTCAGCAGGCAATTTTTCGATGGCGGAAACAAAGTTTTTATAATGAGCTCTTATTTTCCCATCACCGTACATCTCATCCCAGATGTCCGGATGCTCGAAATATTTTGTGAGTAATGCATGTTCTTCCATAGCAATTCAATTTACAAAAGAATTGATTAATTGTTAATATTTAAAATGGAAGCAATCGGGGAGTGATTTTAGAAATCTCTGTTTTCTTTAACCCAGGTTGTAATATAGTCACTGATTTCGGAAGTAGGTGTGCCAGGAGCAAATAATTTCCCGACGCCCATTTCATTCAAGATTTTCATATCGTCTTCTGGAATAATGCCACCACCGGTAAGCAGTACATCATTCATTTCTTTTTCTTTCATCATCTGAATTACTTTGGGAAATACCGTCATGTGTGCTCCTGAAAGAATACTAATGCCAATGGCATCTACATCTTCCTGCAAAGCTGCATTCACTACCATGTCTGCAGTTTGCCGTAGACCGGTATAAATTACTTCCATTCCTGCATCTCTTAATGCGGTAGCAATTACTTTGGCTCCACGGTCATGTCCATCTAGCCCAACTTTGGCAACCAATACTCTTAAGGGTCTGCTCATATCTTTAAACTTAATATATTCAAAAATACATTTCTTTTTTTTAGATAATCAATTTGTAAATTACAGCATGCAATACAGAAAATTTGGAAACTCTGAATTATTGGTAAGTGAAATTGGATTTGGTGCCTGGGCAATAGGAGGCGGGACTAAAATCGGCGAAACATCAATCGGTTGGGGCGACTCAAATGACGGAGTTTCAATAGCTGCAATAAATAAAGCTATTGAGTCCGGTATTAATTTCTTTGATACAGCTGATATATATGGTTTGGGGCATTCTGAAATACTATTAGGCCAAACGGTAGGTAACCGAAAAGATATTATTATCGCCACTAAAGTGGGTAATGTATCCCGTAATGAACAGTTTACAGTTGATTATTCTAAGGAATATATTTTGAATGCCTGCGAACAGAGTTTAAAACGGTTACAAAGAGATACGATTGATTATTACCAGTTACATACTGCCAGATTGAATCATTTGCAAAATGGTGAATGTATTGAGGCTATGCAATTGTTGCAGCAACAGGGTAAAATAAGGTATTGGGGTTTGTCTCTAAATACATTTGATCCAATGCCTGATGCTGAATTTTTAATGGAAAATCACTTTGGTAATGGATTTCAACTGGTGTTGAATATATTGAATCAAAAATCCGTTCCTTTTTTAACGACTATGCAAAAGAAAGGGTATGGAGTTATTGCCAGAATGCCCTTACAATTTGGATTACTAACGGGTAAATTTGATGCAGGCGTTTCTTTTCCTGATAATGACCATCGGAAAAAAAGAGTAACGAATGAAGTGATTGAAAAAGCAAATCATGAATTAAAACCGATTTGGGATTTATGTGCAAATTATTCCTGTACTAAAACACAATTAGCATTGAGTTATATATTAAGCTATCCGGAAGTGTCAACTGTAATTCCCGGCATCAGAAATCCAAAACAGGTTGAACTAAATACTACTGGTTTGTTTTCATTAACATCGCAGGACAAAATGTTAATTGAGCAATTAGGAATAACTAAGCTAATGGAAGTAATGGAATTAATACAACAACAAGGGTAGCTATCTTTTGAATTGCATTTTCATTTCCTGTAAACCATCTTTCGCCATTTTCAAGCCAGCTGAATCAATATTTTCAAAGAAAATTATTTTATCGCCGTATTGTCTGGAAATAGGGTTTGTTACAGCATCAATCACCGTGAATTTTTGAAAATGTTGAAATATCTCATCATCCTTGTCTGGGATGCGACTGCTGGTAAGTATCATATTCTTCATCCATAATCTTTCGGGTATCCATAACAGAAAACTGCCATTATCTGAATAAATCTTGCTTTTAAATAATTTATCCTTACCATAAAATTGCATGGAACCTGCATGGCCATAATGACGGCCAAAAATTATGGTAGACGATTTTGTAGAATCCGGCAATGCGTTAAAAAAAATTTCGGTTTTCTCAGTTAATTCTTTCCACCCCAGCATATCTGCAAAGTCCTGAGGTAATTCATGCTTTTGCAGATCTTCCCATTTATGTTCAATACCGTATTTTTTATAAAAGGAAGCAAGCCGATCAGGTTTCCAGATAGGCAAAAGCATTGGTAAAAGGATATACGTTAATCCTATTATTAGAATAGCAACAGCATATCGAACCCAATGTTTTTTTGTTGTCCACTGCTCCCAGGCAACGGCACCTGCTGCAAGCAGCATTGGATAAATACCGGCTGCATAATAACTTTTTCCTCTGCCAAGAATTAATAAAACAATAACCAGAAAGTAAGTAAAGGCCAGAAATCGAAATTGTTTACTTTTTAAAAACCAAACCAACCCCGCAATCCAGATTAATATAGTTGCCATCAACATCATTAGCTGTTCAATTAGAAAGTCGGAAGGATGCATGTATTTTAACTGCGTCTCCTGCAATTCTTTCATATGATGAATCAATGGCCAGTTATGTTGGTATTGCCACCAGACATTGGGAAGAATAATTATAATACCAATTAGAGTAGCGATGAAAAATTTCTTTTTTACGAATATTCCCCGATGCTGTGAAATTAATAAAGCAATAAACAAACTTATTGCCACAAAGAGGATAGAATATTTGCCCCAAAAGCCGATGGCAAGACTTATTACAAACCAAAGTATAAACTTGTCTTCTTTGTCATTTATATATCGGATGATAAAATAAATGCTTAATGTCCAGAAGAAGATATCCAACATATTGGGTTGAAACAGGAAATGCATTCTTAAATATGCTCCTGTTATTATGCTGAGCCCTGCAATGAATTGTGCAAATAATTTTCCTCCCAGTTCTGCTGCTATTAAGCAGGTAACTACAACCGTGGCAGCACCAAATAGGCATGGCCAAAATTTTACCCATGCTTCACCACCACCAAACCATGAAGAGATCATTGCCAAATAAGAAATTAACGGAGGATTCTCCATATACCCTAAAGCAAAATGTTGGCCTTGTTGATAATACAAGAATTCATCTCGCTGTAATTCAAAAACCGGGTCTTGTAAAAAAAGTGGGAGGACAAACTTTAGTATGGCTAATAATAATATTAATGGCCAGTAAGCTTCGGTTTTCTTAAGCATAGGAAAAGATATAAAGCTTTTTTATTGCTTTCTTTAAACAGATAAATATTTCTGGTTAATTGTATTAATTAAGCGGCAAGAAAAGTTAACCCATTTGTTATTCGAAGAATAGTTTCTTCTCTGCCAATTATTTCTGCAATATCAAAAACACCAGGACCAAATTTGCCGCCTACTAACATTATGCGAAATGGCAACATTAATTCACCTGCTTTTATTTGATGTGCCGCTGCAATTTCTTTTAATGCATTTTCTGTTTCATGTGCATTCCAAATGGTAGTCAGTTTATAAGTTCTTATTAACTCTCTGAAAAACTGTTGTTTCTCAGTATTCCATTTCGGAAGAATAGATACTGTATCAATTTGTGCTGGTGTTTTAAAAAAGAAAGAAGATTGATCTGAAAAATCAGGAAGCAAAGTGCAACGTTCTTTCACCAGTGCAATTACTTTTTCCAATTTATTATCATCTGAAACAATAAATCCATCTTTTTCTAAAAGTTCTTTTACTCCCGACTTCAAAGTTCCAACTCCCGATTTCTTTATCCATTCATGATTGAACCATTTTGCTTTTTCATAATCGAAATGTGCACCACTGCTGTGTACTCTTTCCATTGAAAAGCTTTCTACTAATTCATTTAACGAAAATATTTCCTTTTCTGTTCCGTCATTCCAACCAAGTAATGCAAGCAAATTGATAAAACCTTCAGGGATAAAACCTTTTTCTTTAAACCCCTCTGTTAATTCATTTGTTTTTGGATCGGTCCAATTCATGGAAAATACTGGGAACCCATATTTAGAGCCATCCCGTTTACTTAATTTTCCATTCGGTCCAAGTATCAATGGGAAATGTGCCCATTGCGGCATATTCTCTAATCCAAATAGATATTTCCATAATAAAATATGCACTGGTGCAGACGGCAGCCATTCTTCTCCACGGAAAGCATGGCTGATTTTCATAAGATAGTCATCTACCACAACTGCTAGGTGATAAGTAGGCATTCCATCTGCCTTCAATAACACTTTGTCATCAACTAGTGAAGAGTCAAACTGAACTTCACCACGGATCATGTCAGTAAATACAATAGTTTCCTGAGTTGGTATTTTTATTCTGATCACATAAGGCATTCCTTCGCCTATAAAACGTTCAACTTCATTTTCACTCAGCGTTAATGAATTCATCATTTTATCTCTGAGAGTATGATCATACTGCGGAGAAGGGTTTTGTTCTGTTCTATACGCTGATCTCATTTTTTCTAATTCTTCGGGAGTATCAAAAGCATAATATGCAAATCCTTCTTTAACTAATTTTTCTGCATATTGCCGGTACGATTCCTTTCTTTCGCTTTGACGGTAGGGACCATAATCGCCACCATGTTGTACACTTTCATCAGGGATAAGTCCACACCATTTCAAAGTGTCAAAAATATATTCTTCTGCACCGGGTACAAAGCGACTTTGGTCGGTATCTTCTATACGTACAATAAAATCGCCATTATATTTTTTAGCAAATAAATAATTGTATAATACTGTTCTTACTCCACCAAGGTGCAAACCACCAGTAGGGCTTGGGGCAAAACGAACTCTTACTTTTTTATCCATATTCGACAAAGATAAAACTGCATAAGCCAATAGTGTCAATCAATTAATAAGTAGTTTTAGATTATTTTTAAAAATGAAAGATAAGGTCGAAAATAAAGTTTTTTATAAGCCCCTCTTTCGGAGGGGTTTGGGGAGGCTTTATTTTATTAAAACTCCTTGGTGGTTAAAGAAACTTTTTCCAAAAAGGATTTGGCATATCAATACAGAAGAAAAAAATATTTATCTCAGTTTTGATGATGGGCCTCATCCGTATGCAACTCCATTTGTATTGGACATTTTAAAGCAGTACGATGCAAAAGCTACTTTTTTTTGTATTGGTAAAAATGTAATTGAGTTTCCAGAAATTTATAAGCGAATTATTGATGAAGGACATTGTGTTGGAAATCATACACATCATCATTTGAATGGATGGAAAACAAACACGGAAACCTATTTGGCTGATATAGAAGAAGCGGGAAAATATATACAGTCAAACTTGTTTCGGCCGCCTTATGGAAGATTAAGGTCTAATCAGGCTAAGCAGATATCCAGCGTTCCCGGCAACGGCCCCTCTAAAATAGTTATGTGGGATGTGCTGAGCGGCGATTTTGATAAACGGATAAGTAAGGAGAAATGCCTGAAAAATGTAATAAATAGAGCAAGAGCAGGGTCAATTATTGTTTTTCATGATAGTGAAAAGGCTTTTGATAAGTTACAATACACTTTACCTCAGGTAGTTAAAGAGTTTTCGAGCCAAAAATTCCTATTTAAGTCGCTAGAAGAAGTTGAATAATTATTATAATGGTCTATAAAAAGTTAGGGCCGGGGTAGAAACCCTGGCCCGTTTTTAATCCGTACCCTATGAAAACTGGTTTAAAGGTATAATAATTTTTTAATTACCGCAAAGTAATTTGAAAAGTAACTCCGTTAATGGTAATTGTGGCCAGATTGTCGCAAGTACCATTTCCAAAATTGAGCAAAGCAACCCATGGGGTATTTGCAGCTGCATTTCTGCGAACAGTTCTTACTACTCCTTTTACGATCCAGCGACAATTAAATCTTTTTATTAATGGCTCTCTGATATTTGATTCCCAAAGTACGATCAGGTTACCTCTCTTTACTTTTCCACTGGAATTACCTTCTATTCTGAAAATATCATCTAATGGATTGACGGTCCCCAGACCTTCAAATTGAGTAATTACTTTATGGCTTTCCCACTCTATAAAATTACCACTGGGTTTAGTCAATTTTGCATCGTTTACTACTACTGTAAATTGTCTGGTTGTGGCTGGTACCACAGTAGGACTTGTATTAGTTATTTTATGTGTTCCCTGCACATGTGTACTGTCAAAATAAAAACCGTCAAAAGTTGTTGTAGCCATTGCACCTGGAACAATTAAACGTCCGGTATAAATGGTCATCACTTTTCCGCTTCTAAAATGACCGTCTCTGCCAACACAGCCGGTGCCAAAGTCTAATGTTATTTTCACTGGAAAAGGGCTTCCAGGATTTAGCCTTTCAATTAACACATCAGGACATGCGGTAACCCGGCCAAATACGCCTGTTCCGGCAATACCGACTTCATCATTTACACCCATGGCATCATCAAAAACACCATTAAATACGATTTCTGCTTCGCCATCTGCTTCACTGGAAACTTTGGCTGCTTCAACTTCTTGTTCATCAGCAGCATTCGTTTGGCTGTTTTCTTTTTGACAGGCTGTAAAAATTAATAGAATTGAAAAAAATACGATTGTGGCCAGTTTTACTGACATTGATCTAAGTTTCATGTTACATTTTTTAATTGGTAAAGATTCAACGGGGTTTTGATTGTTTTTATTGAGTTTAGTTTAACGTATTAATAACTTTTTTTACTGAGTTTTGCTGCAAAGTATACTTTGATGATGAATTTGATAGATACGCATTCACATATTTACTTGCAGGAATTTGCAAACGATCAACCCGAAATTTTTGAAAGGCTTAATAATGAAGGAGTTAGAATGGTATTGTTGCCAGCAATAGATGCTTCTACCCATCAGCAAATGCTGGATCTGGAAGCCAGGAAGAATGAAGTTTGTTTGGCCATGATGGGTATACATCCCTGTTCTATAAAAGACAATTATAAAGAGGAGCTTAAAATAGCCGGTGATTATCTTGAGAAAAGGGCTTTTATTGCTATTGGAGAAATTGGGTTGGATTTTTATTGGGATAAAACGTTTGCTAAGCAACAATATGAAGCTTTTCATGAACAAATTGAGTGGGCACTACAGTATGACTTGCCCATCGTTATTCATTCCAGAAACTCTACAGATGAATGTATTAATGTTGTGGCAGAGCATAAAACCGATAAACTAAAAGGCGTTTTTCATTGTTTTTCTGGTGATGTTGAGCAAGCAAAAAAAATTATTGAACTTGGCTTTTATCTTGGAATTGGAGGAGTGCTTACGTTTAAAAATGCAGGCTTGGATATAGTGGTAGAAGAAATAAGTTTGGATCATATTGTATTAGAAACGGATGCTCCTTATTTAGCACCAGTGCCTTTTAGAGGAAAAAGAAATGAGCCATCCTACCTGAAATATGTTGTTGAGAAACTATCAATTATTAAAAACTGTACAAAAGAAGAGGTAGCTGATATTACTACTGCAAACGCAAAGAATCTTTTCAGATTGAAAGACCAGTAAAAATAAAAAAACCCCCTTAGCTAAAGCTTAGGAGGTTAATGCGGAGACCGAGGGATTCGAACCCTCGAAACAGTTTCCCGTTTATACGCTTTCCAAGCGTACCTCTTCAGCCACTCGAGCAGGTCTCCATTCCTATTAAGGGTTGCAAAAATAGGGAATCTCACCATACCAGTTATTTGTATGTCCGGGGTTTAATTCTTCAGAAAATTCTACTTGTTGATTCTCTTGCACATCTTTTGATTTCTTCAGGATTTTAAAATGTTTAGATATAAAGGGTTACTGTTCCTATATTAAGATTGACTACCTTTCTATAGATCGAATTGGAAAACTGAGATTAAAAAGTAATCTATTATATGATTGTTATAAAATTTTTAATAACCATTTTTTTATTTGGCATATTAGCAAGTTGCGATCCTGCAAGAACATTAGTTATAAGAACTGTAGATAAACCCAATTTTTCTGTTACTGTTTATGGAAATAAAAATATACTTCCCGATAATAATGGTTCCACTGAAAAAGTGGTTGTAAAGATATCTTCCGAAACGAATAGTGAAAAGAGGGATACAACTTTTAGATATGGACTGGGTGGGTGGGATAAAAAATACCAGATTCCGGAGCTTGCTGCAAATATCGATTCAATAATTATAGTAAACAGCTCTGGTACTTTACTTTTAAAAAATAAAAAGGAACTGACTTCTTATTTACTTACACATAGATCCGGACAATCCGGATGTGTTATTACTATTGAAGCGAAATAAATAATAATGATTAACTAAACCATTTAACTACTTCTATTTTTTCTTTTTGGGTTTGATCTGGAAATAAACATTAAATGCAGATCCGTCATTCGTACTAATGTTTTCATTCCCAATACCTCTTGTTGCAATAGAAAAAGATTTTTTTACAAGCTTTGCTAATACAGTAAAATTTCCTCTGGATTTTATGCCTTTGGTATCTGCAATTTGTTCCATGTCGATCAAATTTGTTGAAACAAAAATTTTAAAGATCTCCTTACCATAAGGAGGCCCTAAAGTGATCGGGTAATTTGAAAAAAGACGGGATGCATTGGCGTCAATTAATAAATCATCAGGATAAATGGGACTGGTTTTCCCATTTGAATCAGTTATAGTCTTGTTTGGGAAAATCGGGTTGATGATACCGTCAGGTTGAAGATCAAGTATATTGATATAAACAGGTTTTGTTCCTTTGTTTCTTATCCAAACAGCAAACTTATCGCCCTCATTAAATTCATAATTTCCATTTATTCTTTTACTATCAATTTTAGTAGTATCAAACTTTTTATTAATAAAAGGAACCAAATTAACTTCAACAGTTGCCTCAGGATCTTTAACCTCAAAATTCTTAAGAAATTTATATTGAGAGTATTTCTTTAGCACTTCTTTCAGGTTATTGACAACTAAACCTGTATCACTTATTGCTTTGAACAAATAACCGTCTGAAGCGGTCTTTATACTAATAGAATTTTTTATTTCACCTTTTACAATCCTTATTTCTGGTGGGCTGTTAAATACAAATCCAGGAAGATCGTCAAAACTTTTTTTGATAGCTGTGCTTTCATTTTCCGAAAAGCCATTTAAATTTTTCTTGTCTTTTAAAACAATTTCAATACTGACCGGATTTGTCTTATATACAGTTTCGGTTACAAATACCCATGCTTCTGTTGGGTTTTTAATGGACAGTTTCTTGTCAAGCTTTAAAGTTGCTTTATAATTCTCGGCTTTAATTACAGTTCCGGTAGCTAATGGAATATTTTTCCCGGGATCATTAGTTCCTGAGGGATATACTGAAACTTTTGCACCAATATCCATTCCTGATAATATACCAGCTTTAATATCAATGGTAGTACCATTGATTGTTTCAATTTCCAGATAAGGTTTTTGAGAAACATATTTTCCGCCAAATAATTCACGGTCTATTCCATTACCTTCTAATACAGGTGTCTGGTAATAAACTACCTTACTCATCTCAGTTTGGATCTTTGCAAAAAAAGAACGGTAGGTTGTTCCGGAATCGAGACGTGCAAAAACTTGCCGGATAGCATAGGTTAACGATCCTAGATTTTCACCTGGCGCTTCTGAATTAGATTCATTTGCCTTTGCTGCAGAAATTACTATATAAGGTGAAAGGTCTTCTTTATTTGTTTTAGTATCTTTTTTCTCTGTGAAATACCCTACGTTTTTTAGCTCAATTGTAGATACTTTCGACGAAAAATTTTCAGAAACTAACGGGTTTGAACCTCCCCTAACCCTGACAGTACCCCGTGTACCGCTTCCTGAATGGCAGGCATCCATAAAGACAATGATATCACCATTTCTGCCCAGCTTAGCTCTTATTTGATCTATATAATTCCCAATCCTGTCATCCCTGTAATATTCTGCTTGGTTTATCCGAAACTCTTTCGGTTTAGCCTGAGAAGGTGGAACAGCTTTATATGTAACTATTGCTTCATCAAGTCCATCCGATTCATCATTATTATCATCTTCTACCTGCGCCCCATGTGTTGAAAAATGAACAACAACAATATCACCTTTAATTAATTTTTTATCATTGATCAAATTCAGGAAAGCACTGTCAATGCCCGGGGGAGTTACTTTTTCATCCCGGTAAATGCGTATATGAGTAAACCCTTGGTTAATTAATGTTTTATTAAGCTCTATTGCATCATTGATGCTTGAAAGATCAGACCATCCTTTTTCATTTGGATAATTGCCAATAGCAAAGATCAGTGCATGCTTTGACTGTGCAGTTGCAACTGTAAATATTGTTACAAGAAAAGCGGTGAATATCAGTCCTTTTTTACTTTTCATATTTTTTTGATTCACTAGTCTTTTTCCTAATTTCCAATCCCTTTATTAAGTTTAATTGCCTATCATTTTCGATTAGTCGAGACTGAAAATAAACTATTCATTCAAATTACAGATTTTATATTTAATCAAAAAGTATTACATAATATCTTTCATTGAATTTATTTAAGTGCAACCAATTTTTTAATTTGATAATCTGGTTAAAAAATAATTAAATTTACTTTAATTGGCTTAAATTCAATTTATGCATTACTCAGCTATTAATTGGAAAACAGGAAAATTGTTGATTATATTTTTCTTTCTGATACAAGAAACCAAGGCACAGTACTATGAAATTGTGCATGACATGCAAAAAGATACTACAATATTTTATAAGACGAGTCTTAATAAGAACAACAAATCAAAAACTCGGGTTAGTATTTCTAAAATCCGATCCCGAAAACCGAGTGATATACATTTGTCAGTTGAAAATATAAACCCATTTACATGGGAGGCAAAAATAACGCCGGTTAAAATAACCGTATCCGATGAATCGGGAAGTCCCGGGTTATTTTTTACAAATATGATAGCGAGTGTTGGGGGAAATGGTTTAAGTGGATTTGCAGGGAAAAGAGACGATGATTCAAAAGAAGAGGTAGTAAAAAAATCTATTTTGGAATCAAAGTATTTTTATTTAAGACAGTATAAAATTGAACTTGATGAATTAAAGTATGATAAACTAAAGTCAGAGGTAGCTATTAAATCCAAAGCTGAAGAGATCAAGACCAGAGTTGCTGAAATTACTGGCATAGACCTGGTTGGCAAAGACAATATTGACTTTAATAGTGCTATGCGTATGTCCGGAAGCAAACTGGATATGGAAACCGCCACTTTAGGTATAAGTTTAAAAGAAGGAAGAACAGCTTTTTCGGATTTCCATATGAGTATTATGAAGACCTACAGCGAGATAAGAACGGCAAAGTTCGTAATTAATAAAAACTACAACAAAAGCCAAATTGATTCCATTGAGGGGTTTACACTTGAGATCAGTTCCCTTGATACTGCCGACAATGCTCAGGCTAAACCTATCATCAGGTACTTCCCTTTACGAAGCAGAGCCAATTTAAAAATTAGAAATTCAACTGGAATTACATTCACCTATTTCAAGGATAATAATCGTTCTTACTTTGTAAATGCTGATACAACTATCGGAGTTGGTAACAATGATCTTTTTACTCCGGTATTAAGCACTTTTATCAATTTTTATAGTAACAGAGTTTATGGTTTTAAATGGGGTGGCTCTTTAGGTATCGGTATGCCCATTTTTCAAAATGAAGCTAAAAAGAATTATATGAATTTTATGTTGGGACTTTGCACTGTATTGGGTAGAAATGACCCCATTGCAATTTCTGTTGGTGTTGCAGGTACCAAGGTTAACCGATTGTCAAATAGATGGAAAGTAGGGGAGACTGTACCAACTATTGATTTTGATATTCCAACACAAAGCCAGTTTCGGGTGGGCGGATTTGTTAGTCTTTCATTTAACATTGCCAATCTTTCAAAAAAGGCTGCTGATTAATTATATTGAAGCTACAATAAGAGGGCACTTAAATATTTCATTTTCCGTGAATCATTAATTTATATTCTTGAAGAGAGTACTTTCCTTTTCTTGCATTTTTTTTCTTGCATTAAATTTCATTTTTGCCCAGCAGCCTTCACTTATGCTGCCAATTGCGCATACAGATGGTGTATCGAGTGCTGTTTTCAGCCCGGACGGGAAAAAAGTCGTTACTGCTTCTTCGGATAAAACAGCAAATATCTGGGATGTAGAAACTGGAAAAGTACTTGCAAATTTGAAAGGGCATACAGGTTCTGTTTCTTCCGCTACTTTTAGTCCTGATGGAAAAAAAATCGTTACTGCTTCTAAGGATCATACAGCAAAAATTTGGAATGCCATTACCGGAGATCTTATTAAAGATTTGAAAGGGCATGAAGGCGAGGTTTCAATTGCTACTTTTAGTCCTGACGGAAAAAAAATTCTAACAGCTTCAAAAGATCGAACAGCAAATATCTGGGATGTACTGACCGGGAATATACTTGCAAATTTGGGTGGGCATACAGATGAGATTTATTCTGCTACATTTAGCCCAGATGGGACATTAATTCTTACAACTGCATTATATGATAGTACCATTAAAATATGGAATTCAGCTACAGGAGATCTTCTTTCAGATTTAAAAGGAAATACAGGCAAAATCTTTTCTGCATCATTCAGCCCTGACGGAAAAAAAATTCTGACAGCCTTTGAAAATCATAAGGTGAAGATTTGGGATACACACACAGGACAAGCAATTGTGGATTTGCAAGAACATACTCGTAATGGGTGGAATGAATCAGCACAGTTCAGCCTTGATGGAAAAAAAATTTTCACAGCAACATCCTATGATAGTTCAATAAAAATATGGAATGCTATTACCGGGAATCTTATTGCTAATAAAATCTTGAATAATTCAAGAATTGATAAAGTAGTGCTAAGTACAGATGAAAAAAAAATTATTACAACAGAGCATTTTGATGGATCAATGAAAATTTGGGATGCAGTTACCGGAGCTTTTATAAAAGAGTTTGAAGATTCTAAATGGTTAAGTTCAGTTCAATTGAGCCCAGATGGGAAAAAAATTGTTGCGGCTTCATATGATAATAATGCTAAAATATGGGATGTTGCCACCGGGAATCTTCTTGCTGATTTAAGAGGGCATACTTATAACATTCGTAATGCAAAATTTAGTCCGGACGGGAAAAATATGATCATGCTTTCAAACAAAACTGTAAAAGTATGGGATGTGGGTACTGGGGTCTTAAAAAATGTATTAAAAGGACATACTGATTTTATATATTCTGCTGAATACAGCCCGGATCAAAAAAAAATTGTTACAACCTCTAATGACAGGACTGCAAAAATATGGGATGTTGCCTCCGGGGAACTTTTTGCAGATTTAGAATTGAATAAATCAAAAGTAGATAAAGCGGTGTTTAGTGCAGACGGAAAAAAAATTCTAACATCCTTAAAAGGAGGCATAATTCGAATTGACTATGACTTCAAAATATGGGATGCTGCAACGGGTAAGCAAACTAAAGATTTAAACTGGATTAGTGACGACGAAATGGTTAATGAATATTTTAATACCTCGCTTATAAAGTTTAGTCCTGATCTAAAAAAGATATATACTATTAATTTGGAAGAAGATAGCATTATTAAAATATGGGATGTAGATGACCGAAAGCAAATTGCACTTATTGCTATTAAAGATGAATTAAAAAATGAATTAACAAGTGAATGGGCAATTAGTCCTGACGGAAAAAAAATTATTTTTACTGCTAAAGAAAAGAAAAGTAAAACGGAAAATTGGGATACCGAAATAGCAGCAATTCTTGCTTTATATAAAGAAGAAGGGGGAAGGCGGGTTTCTCCTACTTTCAGTCCTGACAGGAAAATGATTCTTACCGGTTCTTCGAATGGAGGCAACGGAAAAGTATGGAATGCGGTTACTGGAGATCTTATTTCAGACTTGAAAGTTAAAACAGGAAACATTTCTTCTGCAGTATTTAGTCCAGACAATAATAAAATTCTAACTACTTCTACTGATCATATTGCGACAATATGGAATATTGAAACCGGTCAGGTTATCTATAGTTTTTTCCCTGTTGATTCAATAGATTATATAACAATAGACCCTTATGGGCATTTTGACGGAACTCAAGCCGCCCGTAAACAACTTTATTTTGTATGTGGCGATGAGATCATCAATCTGGATCAACTTAAAGATCAATTATGGGTTCCTGATCTGGCTAAACGATTAAATAACGGAGACAACATTGATTCAAAAAAATTGAATGAACTAAATATCTGTGGCCTTACGCCTACAGTAGAAGAAGCCATCAACAGTTCTGATGAATATTTTTTTAAAATTACTCCCCGCAGAGGTGGGCTGGGACAAACTATACTTAGTGTAAACGGAACCGAAACGAATACGTATCAGCCCGCCACACTTTCTACAAAAGACGGAGGAAAAACCTATGAGTTAAAAATAAAAAGAAAAGAGCTTGAGAAATATTTTGTATCTGGTGAAAAGAATCTTGTAACCGTGAAGGCTTATACAAAAGATAATTCGATCTCATCAAGGGGCGGGGTAGTAGGTGTTACTGAAACGAAAAAGGTTGGAGGCTCACCCAACCTCTATGCTTTAATGATTGGGGTAAGTGATTATAAAGGTGAAGAATTGGATTTGAGATATGCAGCTAAAGATGCTATTGATCTTTCCAATTTAGTGGAAAGCATAGCCAAAAAATTATTGAATTCTGATACTAATAATCATGTATTCATGTACAACCTTTCTACTGACGACTCTAAGCAATTACCAGAAAAGAAAACTATTCAAAAAGCATTAGAAGAGATTGGGAAAAAGGCTTCTGCTGATGATATATTAATGATTTTTTTTGCAGGACATGGAAATATGGAAAAAGAATCGAAACAGTTTTATTTTTTAACTGCGGATGCTTCGATGGCTACTGCAAACAATGCTATTGCTGATGTGGGTATCAGCACTGCAGAACTTATTGAATGGATAAAACCTCAAAACATCAAAGCACAAAAACGTATCCTCATCTTTGATGCCTGTAACAGTGGGGCCGCCATCAATGACTTTGTAAATATTGGAAATGCAGATCAGGGATATATTGCTGCAAGGAGTGACGATAATATCCAACAAATCAAAGCCATTGATAAACTGAATGAAAAGTCAGGATTATTTATTCTTTCGGCATCTGCCAGCAACCAGAGAGCTTATGAAATGGGAAAATATTCACAGGGTTTATTGACCTATTCTTTACTACAGGCCATTAAACTGCAACCCGATATTCTGGATGAAGGTAAATATCTGGATATAAGCCGTTGGTTTAATGCAGCAGAAAAAACCGTTAGTAATGAAACTGTAAAAGTGGGTGCAAGGCAACAACCACAGATTGTAAGTAATACGAATTTTACACTGGGTGTGGTTGATGATGAGATTAGAAAAGGTATTGTGTTACCCAATGAAAAACCTTTGTTTGTTGCCTGTAATTTTCAGAATGCAGATGAAAATATAATGGCAGATGATCTGGGTCTGAATAAATTAACAGAGAAACAGCTCAACGATATTTCAACCGGGGGTACTGATGCTCCTATCAGTTATGTACAAGGTAATTTTTCAGATGCATATACACTGACTGGAAGATACACGGTAACTGGAAATGATATTTTGATTAAAGTACTAATTCGAAAAGATAATGTAACGAAATATAGTTTGCAACTATTAGGGGCAAAAGATAATCTAGAGTTTTTGGCAAAATTGGTTGTCACTTCATCAATAGAAAAAATCACCAAAGAAAATATTGATTGAGTTCAATAAACAGTATATCATAAAAACAGGGCAAAAACTACTAATAGTTGTATATTTCATTACAATTAATCACTTTTCGATATATAATTCAAATACTTAGATTTCGTTTTTTATTCTCAAAAATAATTTTATGAAAAAGTCGTTTTTATTGGCTTACACCATTTTAGGCCTTACAATTGTTTCTTTTGCTCAAGTCGATGCCGCTGTTAAAGTTGGAGATAGCATTTATTTCTTTAAAGGCTCTAATTGTGTTACCTATTCATTGATTACGAATAAACCAATTGCGAATCAATCAATTTCAACAGTCTGGCCAAGTCTGTCTTATAATAGCGACATATCGTCTGCCTTTATGTTAAAAAATAAATTAATCTTTACGAAAGATAATACATATGTAGAATGGGATATTCAAAAAAAACGTGGCGACATACCACAAGTTATAATTGCAGGCAATTTTGGATTTTCTAAGTTAGATGCGGCATTTGAATTTCCCAATTCGGAAAACGGTGGAGATGGGGTAGACGGTAAAGTATATTTTTTTGGAGGTAGTAAGTATTGCAGAAGCGATTTATTTGACGGTGTATTGGATCAAACAAATAAAGCAAATAGTAACTGGACCGGATTGGGTTGGAGTACTATAGATGCTGCACTTACCAATAACAATACCGTTTACTTTTTTAAAGGAGATGAGGTTGCAAGAGTTAATATAGCAACTCAAACTGTAGTTTCAAAAACCAAAATAAATGACATTTTTAAGTTGCCTTTAAGTTGGTTTATCGGCTCAACCAATAAAAAGGAAACCGACAATAAAGTCATAACCGACAACAAAGACAAACAACCAAATAATTCAGAAATTACAATAGGTACACAAACCTGGGCTACAAAAAACTTAGACGTAAAAACATACAGGGATGGTACGGAAATAGAACATGTTACAAGTAATAGTCGATGGACAACAACAACTACGGGAGCCTGGTGTTATTATGATAATGATCCTTCAAAAGGTGTATTATATAATGGTTATGCGGTTAATGATAAAGTGCATGGAGGAATTGCTTCCGCAGGATGGCATATACCCACAAGTGAGGAATGGAGAACTCTTATAAATGAATATGGAGGAGAAAACAAGGCAGGAAGGAAAATGAAAGAATCCAATGGCTTTGCAGCACTTTTGACCGGTTATCGGAACAGCAACAATGGCGTATCCTACGGTTTTAATAGAGATGGTAATTTTTGGACTTCTACAAAAAGTGCCACATCTTCAAAGCTTAATTTTCGGAGGATATCTAATAGCGATGACACTATTAGATCTTATGTTGATAAACCAATTGCTGGCTTTTCTGTTCGCTTAATTAAAGACAAAGTATCATCAAACACTTCTGGTATTACTACTAATAATTCAGTAGTTAAAATAGGCAATCAAACCTGGATGGCTAAAGACCTCAATGTAACAACATACAGGGATGGAACACCAATAAGACAAGTTCAGAATGCTAGTGCATGGGTTGGATTAACCGACGGTGCCTGGTGTTATTATGATGCTTCTAATCCTTCAAAAGGAGTATTGTATAACTGGTATGCGGTGAATGAGAAAAGATACGGGGGTTTGGCGCCTGTCGATTGGTATATACCTACAAAGGGGGAGTTAACGACACTTACCTCATATGGAACAAGCTTGATCAATAGCCAGTTTGTTCCGGGTAAAGGGGGCTTTAGAAAATCAGCTGATGGGCGAGAGTTCAATAATGGTCTTGTATCTTACTACTGGAGTGCCACTGATAATTCCACAACAAAACCCAATTCCGCATGGAGTTTGTATATAGAAAATTCCACGGGGGCAATAAAAACAGGTGATTTCAATAGAAAAAATGGGCTTTCAGTTCGTTGTATACAAAGAGTTGTACAAATTGAAGAAGCAATTACTAGCTGGCCAATAGCTTTAAAGCTTCAGTTAATAGATGTATTTGTTAAATTTTATAAAGAGAAGGGACATACTGAAAATCAAAGTAAAAAATTAACCAATTGCATAATATCAGGGTTAGAAAATAAATATCCTAATATTCTAAGTTTTAATTCGCTTTCAGAAGCAGATAAAGATATTAAGATAAATAATGAATATGAGTCATGTAAGGTGCAATTAGGCTTTAAATATCATTTACTGAAATTCCTCAACAAGAATTGGATGGCATATGACCTTGATGTCACAGCATATAGAGATGGCACACCAATAAATCATGTTCAGAATGTTAAGGCATGGTCTGGGTTAACTGATGGAGCTTTTTGTTATGTTGATATAAATGATCATTCAAAAGGGGTATTATATAACTGGTATGCTGTAAATGAGAAAAAATTTGGGGGATTAGCTCCTGCTGGCTGGCATATTCCTAATCGCTATCAATGGACTGCTGTTAATAGTAGTAATAATAATATAAATTATACTCCGTATTTTGAAGGCGGTAAATACTATCACGATGGTGTTGAAGTCAAGAACAATGGCATTCTAAGTTATTGGTGGAGTTCTGAGCTATACAATTCTTCCAATGCCTATGCAGAAAGAGGGCAAAAAATTTATACTGGTGTTATTAAAGTAAATGATAATCCAGTTCCAATAAATTGGGGCTTAAGGGTTCGTTGTATGCAGGATTAAAGTTTGGGTTGAAGAAAGAATTGCAATAATTTTAAAGAAGATCTAGAAGGAGTTTTGGAAAATTTTGGGAATAAATAGTAAAAAAAATGAAAAAGTTACTAATTGTTGCAATTACTATTTTCTGTTTTGCAACAGCCTATACGCAAACCAGAACGGAGACTTTTACTTATGCAGGTAAGATCGGTAAGGCTAAAGTGGTTTTACATTTCTACATACCAGATCATTTTTATAATTATGATGCAGGTGATTATTATTATAAAAAGTATAAAAAAACCATTTCATTTGAAGGCAGTGAACTGCTGTCAAAAGAAGCGAAAAGCCAAAAGCTTATTGAAAAATACGAAGGTAAAGAAACTGGCTATTTTATTTTTGAATCACCAGAATATTTTCTTGTAGATGTGATCGGGGATAAAACAATGAAAGGGAAATGGTATGCGATGGATGAATCTAAAGAGATGGATGTATTATTAAAATTAAAAAAGAAGAATTAATACTCTTAAACTACCGGCACTAACTTTTTGGAAAAACCAGTGTAAGTTCCTGATATATATATTACCAATTATTAGCCTGATCAAGATTCATTCTTTCAGATACATCTGTAGGTTGATTTTCTTTCCAGTCTGGATCATATTTTACAAACCAGGACACCCAAAGGCTACGGCTGAGGCGCATTAGCCATGGTTGCAATAAAATCAATAATACAGCATTGGCACCCATCCAGTAAAAGAATCGATTATCATTTACTGATAAACCAATTGTGAGTGCCCAAATACCAAGGCTTATCAGACTTAAACCGACTGTCATTGCATAGCTAA
>JAHEMM010000041.1 GCA_024643655.1 Chitinophagaceae bacterium
ACGCCTCCCCTATTACACATGGGGAATTTTCGATAGTACTAAACAGGATTAAACAATCTGCTTTTTGCATTTCAATTGCAACATCATCATACAAAATTTCGCCAAGAAATAAAATACGATCTGAAGGAATATTAATTTCCCTAGCAAATTTTTTTAATCCTTCATTTGCATCACCAATCATTATCAGTACCGCATTCTCATTTGTATCAGCAAATATTTTAAAAGACCGCATAATGCCTTCTGGATTTTTTAATGAAACCATATTTGATACATGAATAAAGCGAAAACGATTATTTGCTTCTTTGTTATAATAAAACAAATCAGTATTTACTGTATTTGGGATTAATGTAAATTCCTTTTGACAGACATATTTATTTACACCATACGCTAAATATTTACTTACCGCAAGAAAACGAGATGTTTTTTTAAACACTCTATTTGTAATCTGTTTAAATGTAAAGCTCTTTGATAAGTAGCCATTTTCAATAACTGTATTATAAATACCCCAATGCTCCGTTAATAAAAAAGGAATCTTATAAATCTTCTCTATCCACAACCCTAGTAAGCCAGCTTTTATGGGGATGTGTACATGCACCAAATCTGGTTTGCCATTTTGAATTATATAATTACGTATTGTTTGTTTATATAAGGCTAACCATCTCAATTGGTTGGTAAGTTTTCCTGTAACAGATGCTTTTTTCTTGAAATATAGAATCTGTTCAGTGATATTTTCTCCAGTTATTATTTCCTGATAAGCTTCTTCCTGCGGCCCTATAAAATCATTGGTAAGATGTATAACATGAATATCATTATATAGTGCAGCAGCTTTTGCATGACGTTGTATAAAGTCCCCGTTAAATGGTGCTTGCCTGGAAGGATACCAACTACATAACCAAAGTATTTTTTTTCTTGACATTTGAAGCTAAAAGTAAAGCAGCTGTACTTGATAACAAAAATTGGTTTAAAGCACTAAAATAATAAACATCAATCCAGAACAGGGATCAACCTTATAAAGTCTTTTCGATTTAAATAATAAAACATAAGAAGATAGACCAACGGTAAAAAACTAAATACTTTAAATATAAGTATGCCTGTTATGTATCCGGAAAGGTATAAAATTGTCAATACTGCAAAACCAACATACAATTGCCAATCTTCGATTGCACAGCTTACTTTGAAACAGTAAGTATGCAAATCATTATACACCAATTTTAAAGGCCTCGTAATATGATAACCATCCGAAATAACAACTCTTGGATTATTTTCATGTATTGGAATAACAACTGGCTTTGTTGTAAGCAAAGGATATATTTCTTTGTTATTAACAACAGCTCGTATATTCAGGAAACTTAACAGTATCTGGTTTTTTCTGGCAAGAATAATATGGTATGGCGCAACAATACAAGTAGATTTTAATCCCTCATTATTTCAAAGCTTTGATAATTTCAATAAATTCTGCAGCAATTAATGATGCACCACCTACTAATCCACCATCAACATCAGCACAACTAAACAGTTCTTTTGCATTATTGGCCTTTACACTACCACCATAAAGAATAGGAATCTCATTGGCTATTTCTTCACCATATTGCCCAGCAATTACTGAACGCAAATATTGATGTATTTCTTGTGCTTGTGCTGTACTTGCAGTTTTACCCGTGCCAATTGCCCAAATCGGCTCATAAGCAATAATAATATTTTTAATGGTATCAGCTGGCAAATGAAAAAGCGACTCCTTAAGTTGTGCTGCTACATAATCATTTTGTGTTCCAGCTTCTCTTATATTCAAAGGTTCACCACAACAAAAGATAGGTATTATAAAGTTTTCAAAGCATTGGTTCACTTTTTCAGCCAGCATTGTATTCGTTTCTGCATTATATTCTCTTCTTTCACTATGTCCAACTACACAATAATTTATATTCATTGAGTGAAGCATACCTGCAGAGATTTCTCCGGTATACGCTCCGGATTTTTGATGATGGCAATTCTGGGCTGCTACAAAATAGTTTTTCTCTAACTCTACAGCACTTCGTGTCATTAATAGATAAGGAAAGGGAACAGCAAATATTGCTAATTGATGATCAGACAAAGAAATGTTGGCTTCCAGAATATTATCCATTAATTTTTCTCCTTCCTGAAACGTACAATTCATTTTCCAATTTGCTGCAGCTATTTGTTTTCTCATTTGTTTTTTATTTGTTTAAGTATTATTTATTGTATGCTTAGAATTTATCAAATATATATTTTAAAATATCTTTTTCACTATCTGACAAACTCATTCCTTTTAATTTTTTCCAATCATTAATATTTTGAAATGCCTTTTTCAATTCATATCTTTTTACACCTTCTGTCCCCCATGAAAAATTTGGAATATATTTTGGTGTAAGACCTGTACCAAAAACATTACATCCAACGCCTATCACAGAGCCGGTATTAATTGAAGTGTTAATGGCTGTTTGGCTATAATCTCCCATTAAAACTCCGCATTTCATGCCAACACTTATTTCCCCTTTGGGTGTCCATATTCTTACTTCACTAGCATTATTTTTAATGTTTGAATTCGTTGTGCCGGCACCAAGATTACACCACTCTCCTATTACAGCATCACCAAGATAGCCGTCATGTGCTTTATTCGAATACCCAAATAATACGGAATTTTTTATTTCGCCACCTGCTACACAAAATGGACCTACTGTAGTAGCACCATAAACTTTAGCTCCCATCTTTAAGCATGATTTTTCACCCATTGCAAATGGGCCACGAATGGTACAGCCTTCCAACATTTCTGCATTTTTACCAATGTAAACAGGACCAGTAGAAGCATTGATAATACAATGCTCAACCGTAGCTCCTTTTTCCAAAAATATTTGTGTTGGTGCTACTACTTTATTCGTTTTAGCAATAGGTTGAGATTTTCTATTCCTTTTCAAAAGCGCAAAATCTTGCCGTATGGCCCAATCATTTTGCTGAAAAATATCCCAAGGGTAATTGATAGTATGAACCTCTTCTTTAAATATGATTGCCCTTCCTACTCTGATCTTGTGTTTGTCAATAACTTCATCTTTCGAGAACCGATAAGCAATCCCATTCCCGCTTTTGGTGGTAATAAATTCTCCGTTTTCCAAGTTCCTGATAGCCTTTATAAGATTTGCAGTAGGCAAAACATTGCCATGAACCATTAGACAAACTCCATTTTTTGCAGCTTCCTCTAAACCTATAGACCGATGATTGTCCTTATAATCATCTTCTTTTTTATCGAAAGACGGTAATCCCAATAACATTTCCCATTTTTCACGAATGGTAAGTATCCCAACACGAATATCCTGCATTTGCCTCGTTAATGTAAACGGATACAAATTTTCTGGTTGACAGAATTCTTCGGTAAAAATGATTTTTTTCATAATTGACTTATTGTAAAAATAAAGAACCTCCCGAAGAATCGGGAGGTTCAAAAGTATAGCCATGAAAAACAATTCTTCGCCAAATCCGGAAGATTACTTCCTGAATATCAGAAGAACTATTTACAAGGTAATAATATTATGCTTTTTTTGCGTATTTCTTCTTGTACTTATCAATACGACCCGCCGTATCTACCAGCATGTTTTTACCTGTAAAGAAAGGGTGTGAAGTATTTGAAATCTCCAATTTTATCAATGGATATTCATTACCATCTTCCCATTGCAAAGTTTCTTTTGATGCTGCTGTAGAACGGCTAAGAAACGTTTCTCCGTTACTCATGTCTTTAAATACTACGACCCGATATGTCTCGGGATGGATTCCTTTTTTCATAATGTTATGATTTTTAAGGCTACACGGATTTTGCCGTATAGATAAATAGATAATTTTTGGGCGGCAAAGATAAGCTTGGAAAGGTTTATAGCCAAATGTTAGATTAAAGAATCAAACGGGGCTAAAACACCTTTATAAATGATGAAAGCACCAAGTTAGCTCACTTTCTGGCTTACGCCTTCTTGTTTACTTACCCGATGCTTTCTGGAGCTACTCCACCGTTTGACGGGCTTCTGTTTCTCCTGAAATACTTCCGCCTTTTAAAGGGTTTCTGTATCTCCGGCACTACCATTTTATTGCTAAAACTTCGTGCAGTTGTAAATCAAATATACATTACTGAAATATCGTTTTCCAAATTTTTATGGGCTTTGATATACACCTGTTTTGCACCTGATTATCCACAGAAAATCATGCTCCGTGCAGGTTTCAGCACATTTTAGTCCCTCATATTCACATATTGTAAAGGAATACCAAGATTGCCGTTATTACATAGCTGAATTACTGCTTGAAGATCATCAATTTTTTTACCAGTTACTCGAACTAAATCATCATTTATTGATGCTTGCACTTTCAATCCGGCGTCTTTAATCAGCTTTACTACCTTTTTGGCATCTTCTTGTACCAGACCGTTTCTTACTTTCACATTCTTTTTCCAAACTTTTCCAACTTGCGACCCTTCTTTAGAAGCGTCAAATGCTTCCGGAGCTATTCCTTGCTTATGTGCCCGACTTATCAATACATCTATAATCTGTCGCATCTTCATATCATCATCTGTTTCTAATTTGATAATGAATTCCTTTTTATCAAGTTCGATTACAATATGAGCACCTTTAAAATCAAATCGATTGGTAATTTCTTTGTTGACAACATTTACTGCATTGGCTAATAACTGAGCATCTACTTTACTTACTATATCAAAGGATGGCATAACTTATAGTTTTGGTTCCTTACAAATATAAAAAAGTCCTGCTACTAAAGCAGGACTCTTTCTAAACTTCCAGAATAAGGTTAAAGGTTTATATATTCTAATTCCCGGTATTTACTCTGTTCTGTTCCTCAGAAGCTCCACCTGTTTTTCTTTTCTGACCGTTGGCTTTACCTTTACTAAAACGATAGCTAAATCCAATTGAAAATTGTCTGGAATCTCTTTGCTGCTGAAATGCTGCATCTACATTACTATACTTGATTTCACCTTTAATCTTTTGTGAGTATAACATGTCTCTAACGTTAAATCGTAATGAACCTTTCCCTTTTAAGATCTGCTTGCTGATGCCCATATTCATCATTCCAAATCCTTTTATTCTGAATACACCATCAATTCCACCTGTATTAACATATCCACTTAACTCAGCAGACCATGTTTTTGCAAACTTGAATTGGTTAGATATATTAAACTGAGCTGTAGTAGCTCCTATTTCTACAAAATCACCATTAATAAGTCCTTCAAATCTGTTATTAAAAACATTAGCATAAACGTTTCCAGTCCACCATTTAGTAAGCTGGCCACTTGCATTAACGGCTAATCCAAATTGTCTTTGTTTTGCTATATTGGATTGCTTAATAAAAGACTCATTCTTTTCAACATTCTGTTCAATAACCTGATTGATAATATCTGTTGTATTTGTATAATTCAATGTTGTAGTTAAAAAGCCTTTATAAGTATGACTTAATTCTACATTATGAGAAAACTGAGGACGAAGATTAGGATTTCCTTGCTGGAAAGTATACTTATCCAGGAAAAGAATAAAAGGATTCAGATCTTCATAATTAGGGCGATTAATTCTACGTCCATAATTTAAACCAAAGCTATTTTTTTCATTGGCTTTATATTGAAAATATGCAGTTGGAAACAGCTGTGTGTAATTACGCTTAAATTCTACTCCTGTTGTTACCTGATTTCCTTTGGCAACTGTATTTTCCAGCCTTAAACCAAATTGGGCAAAAATCTTTTTAGTCAACGGTCTGCTGTAATTTACATAAGCTGCATTTACATTCTCTTCATATATAAAATAATTACTACGACCGATATCTCTTACACGAACACCATAATTCAAGCTATCATAAATTGCATTATTATCAGTCTTTACAAAACTTGTTTTCACTCCAGCTTCAAATTTTGCTCCTTTTTTTAATGGATGTGTATAATCTAATTTAGCCGTTTTAATATCAATATCCTGAGGCAGATTTCCATAAAGTGTATCCGCTTTGGTTGTTGGTTTTCCAAAAGGATCAAAATAAGCATTTACTAAATCCTGATTATTCAATCCACGATATTTTAAATAATCAATATCAGCTGTTAGCTCTTTTCCGGTAGAATCAAATACATGACGAAAATTAATATTTGAACTAAAATTTTTCCAGTCTTTTTTATTGTTTGTATTTGCTAAGGTTTGGCTTTGTAATATTCGATTTTGATCATAAATCATTACATCACTTGTGTTGGAAAAACTACCTGGGCCATAGAATCCGGTTAATACTATACCTGCAGTTGTTTTTTTTGAAATTGAATAATCAGCACCCAACTTAACATTAAAAGCCTCTCCTTTTTCCCTCATTCTGGATTCCTGATCAAAATGTGATTTAATAACTTTTGTTCCTGATTCAATAAACTTCCGCTGAATATCAAGATTCTGATAGCTGTTTCTTTTGTTATACCCTAATGTAGTAAAAATGTTTACTTTATTTTTTCTATAGTTAAAATTTACTGACTCATTAAGTCTTGTATATTTTGCCTGACTGATCGTTGACGATATACTTCCACTATATCCAAATTGTTTTGTCTTTTTTGTTTTAATATTAATGATCCCGCTATTACCCGCTGCTTCATATTTTGCAGGAGGGTTAGTCATTATCTCAATCTGATCAAGTTGACTACTACTTAAACTCTGTAAATAATTTGCAAGATCTGTTCCACTTAGATAAGTTGGACGCCCATCAATATATATCTGAACGCCTTGCTTCCCTTTCAAACTTATCTTTCCATCTTTATCTACAGTAACACCAGGTGACTTTTCTAATACTTCCAATGCTGAAGTTCCAACATTAGTAACAGCAGCATCAACATTAACAATCATCCTGTCTATCTTCTGTTCAATTAGCGGCTTTTTAGTTGTAATGACAACTCCTTCTAATGATTTAGCTTGCGGTACCAGTTCTATTGTTTTCAGATTTACAGTATTATTGGCAGCGCTTATCTCAATTTCTTCTGAAAACCCTTTGGTATGTCCTACTGCAGAAATTGAAACTAAATATTTTCCTGCGGGAATACCATCAAATTCATATTTACCAAACTTGTCAGCATAACTCAATTTTACAACGGATGAATCTTTTGCATTCAAAAGTGTAATAGTTGCCGCTTCAATCGTTTTTACATTTCCATCAATTACAGTTCCAGTAATTTTTCCTGTTTCGGTTTGTGCGTAGCTGGTGTAAGTTGCTATTGTTAAAGCGAAGACCAGCATGGTTAAAATCTTTCTCATTTCTGTTGTTTTTATTTGCATGTACTATAGTTAATTAATTACAAGTCAAAATTAGGTACTTTACATTACCAAGTACATTGTTTCATACTAAACGGCCATTTTTAAGGATAATCGGCCATTTTTGTTACATGAGTGTGACGCAGAGCTTTAATTTGGGTTACTTATTTGCCATTTTTTGGGATAAATGGAAACTCAAGCCGATAAAAGGTGCATTTCGGCGAAAAATGTAAGTTTTCGATTTTTGAGCAATCAGGGTTCTAAAACCTGCATATTACTACTTAACTAAGAATAAACGGAATAGGATTCCGGTTAATTAGACCATTTAAAGACCAAATTCATTTTTGATGGCATCATGGTATGTACGGCCTGAGGTAAGCCTAGTATTCGCTTTATCATCCATTACAAATAAATAACGACTATTGAAATGGCGATGCATTTCTTTAATTCTTTCTTTATTTATTATATAAGACTTTTGAATCCGATAAAATTCAATTGGCAATTTTTCTTCTAAAGCAGTGAGAGATTGGTCAGTGATCAATTTTTGTCCATCAATACTGTTTATATACACATACTTATCGCTTGACTCCAAAAAACTGATATTCTCAAATTTTACAAGATTGATCCTATCCCCTGTTTTTATGGGCAAGGCAGTTGCCCTTTGCGGTAGTTTATATTGTTGAATCAATTCCTGCAAGCCATTTATATCTAATGGATTTAGCTGCCGCCCAAACTCCTTTAACTTATTAATACTTTGCTCAAGCCTTTCTTCTTTTATTGGTTTTAATAAATAATCAATAGAAAAAGTTTCAAATGCCTTTATAGCATATTGTTCGTAGGCAGTAGTAAAAATTATATTTGGCTTTTGTTTCAATTGATCTAAAACCTCAAATCCCGTAAGGTCCGGCATTTGTATATCAAGAAAAACAACATCCGGGTTTAATTCTTCAATTTTTATAATGGCTTCTTTCCCTGTGCCAGCTTCCCCTACTACTTGTATTAAATCACTGTACGGTTGCAATAAACTATTCATCAGCCGTCTGGCAGCTGGTTCATCATCGACTATTATTGCTTTAAATAGTTGACTCATCTTTAATTAATTTTTGTATAAACACTGATACCTTTTTTTGTGGCTTATTGATAAAGTGAATTTCATATTTATCCTTAAACAATAAGTCCATCTTATCATAAACACTTTTTACACCATAGCCAGGTAAAAGTTCATCAGGAAAATCCGGACCATTATCGGCAATATTTATTACAATCCCATCACTATATTTATTTACTTCAAGTTGTATTTCTGTCATTCGTCCAGTTGCCTTTAATCCATGCTTTACAGCATTTTCAACTAATGGCTGCAATACAAAACGTGGAATTAAATAATGTGCCAAATCATCTTCAATATTTAATGTATAGGTGAGGTTATCCTCAAATCTGATCTTCTCAATTTGCAAATACACATCAGCCATTTCTACTTCATCTTTAATAGTGGAGAAATTATTATCACTATAATTTATACTATACCTGAATAAATCTGCCAATGCAATGGTCATTTTTCTCCCTTTCTTTCCATCGGTAATGGAAAGATCTGCAATAGAATTTAATGCATTGTATAGAAAATGTGGATTTACTTTAGAATGCAATGCATCCAATTCCGCTTTTGTTTTTAATTCTCTCATCCTGCTTAGCTCCAATTCTTTCTCATCAAATTTTCTTTTTCTTTCTATGGCGATATAATTTATAGCTGTATAAATTAAACCTGCAGCTCCTGCAACATATATACTACTAAAAATTGCGTATTTAACATAATCAAACGTTCTTCCATACAAAAAATAATTTGTTGGAATATTGATCAATAATGTAGTAATGATAAGAGAAAGAAGCAGAAGTAATTTATGTTGAATAAAAGGAAGCTTTTTTAAACGAGGGCTTTCTTCAATGATTCTTGCTATATTATATACAAGTAATGTACTAATTGTTACTGACAGTAAAAGAAAGCCAATTGACAACAACCATCCATGTTTGGCAGCCATTGTTAGTATAGAGCCATTCATGGGTTGAAGAGCGGTTGACAAGCATAAAATAATTAGCCAAGCAGCGGCATTCTTTCTTACAATCTCATTCTTTATAGATTTTTTAAATATATGATTGAATACTGTTAGAAGGTATAGCCCAACCAAGGTTGATACCAGACTAACAGCAATTAAAATGATCAATGCTAAAGTAGAGGGCTCCGTCATATAAGCACCAAAATACTAAATGCCAGTTATATTGGCCATCCAGTTTCGCCAATTGCCAATTTTAAGGAGTGAACGGAGTATATTGCAGGAAAATTTAAGGATGATAATTGATTTCAGATCAGACACCGTTACAAAACCTACACCTGGGATGCTTGACGCAATGATGAAAGCAAAAGTTGGTGACGATGTATTTGGCGAAGACATTTCTATCAATGAATTGGAGCAGATAACTGCATCAATGTTTGGAATGGAAGCTGCTCTTTTTTGCCCTTCGGGTACGATGACCAACCAAATTGCCATCAAATGTCATACGCAACCCGGTGATGAAGTGATCTGTGATGAAAGTTCACATGTTTATCAATATGAAGGCGGTGGCATTGCTTCTAATTCCGGTGCTTCAGTAAAATTATTAATAGGCGACCGTGGAAGAGTAAATAGTTCACAAGTGAAAGCGGCTATCAATGCCGATGATGTACATAAAGCCAAAAGCAGTTTAGTTTCATTGGAAAATACATCCAATCGTGGTGGTGGCAGTTGTTATGATTTTGATGAAATTAAAAGATTACAAAATTTATGTCAGGAAAACAAGCTTGCTTTTCATTTGGATGGAGCAAGATTATGGAATGCCCTTGTTGCGAAAAATGAAACTGCAAAACAATATGGTGAAGCATTTGACAGTATATCTGTTTGCTTAAGTAAAAGCTTAGGTTGCCCGGTTGGGAGTTTGTTACTTGGCAAAACCGATTTTATAAAAAAAGCCAGAAGAATAAGAAAAGCATTTGGTGGAGGTATGCGGCAGGCAGGATTTATAGCTGCTGCTGGTATATATGCGTTGGAAAATAATATTGAAAGATTGGCAATTGACCATGAACATGCAAAACAAATTGCAGCCGCAATTATAAAAAAGGAATTTGTAAAAATGGTATTACCTGTCGAAACAAATATTATCATTTTTGAACTAAATAATACCATTTCTGCTCCGGATCTTGTTACAAAATTGAAAACTGAAAACATACTTGGTTATGCTATTGCGCATAATCGTGTAAGACTTGTTTTACATTTGGATATTACATCAGAAATGGTAAGCAAAACAATTCACACTATTAATCAACTTACTTAAAATGTAAATATGTTTCCTTCTGTAAATCCTACAACTACTACTGCCTGGAAAAAGCTTGAAGTACATGCTGAAATGATGAAGAAAAAAAGCATGAAAGATTTTTTTAAAACTGATACTGACCGGTTTAAAAAATTTTCGATGTGTCTGGATGAGACCGTTTTTGATTATTCTAAAAATATAATTACTGAAGAAACTATTCAGCTTCTACTAGAATTGGCTAATGGATGTAACTTAAAGGAAGCTATCAATGCTATGTTCAATGGCGATTTAATTAATGCCACTGAAAAAAGAGCTGTTTTACATACTACCCTCAGAAATTTTTCTGATAATCCGGTATTTACTGAAGGATCTGATGTAATGCCTGACATAAAAAAGGCATTGTTGAAAATGAAGGACTTTTCAAAAAAAATACACTCCGGAAAACACAAAGGATATACCGGTAAAAAAATAAAATACATTGTCAATATTGGAATAGGTGGCAGTGACCTGGGGCCTTTGATGGTAACTGAAGCGCTCAAACCATATTGGATTGAGGGCATAGAAACCTATTTTGTTTCCAATGTTGATGGTACACATATCACAGAAACATTAAAAAAAGTTAAGGCTGAGCAAACATTATTTCTAATAGCCTCTAAAACTTTTACTACCCAGGAAACAATGACCAATGCCCACACGGCAAGAAACTGGTTTTTGAAAAAAGCGAAAAAAGAAAAATATATAGCAAGTCATTTTATTGCTTTATCTACCAATGAAGCTGAGGTTATTAAATTCGGGATTCACAAAAAAAATGTTTTCGGTTTTTGGGATTGGGTTGGTGGAAGATATTCACTTTGGAGTAGTGTAGGCATGTCAATCGTATTAACGATTGGTTATGCAAATTTTGAACAATTATTAAAAGGTGCTTTTTGTTCCGATCAACATTTCAAAACTACTCCCTTCGAAAAAAACATTCCAATTTTGATGGCTTTGCTTGGAATTTGGTATACTAATTTTTTTGATTCTCGATCTGAAGCAATTCTTCCCTATGATCAATACCTTCATCGATTTGCCGCTTATTTTCAACAAGGGAATATGGAAAGCAACGGTAAATCGGTTGATAGAAATGGCGAATCAGTTGCCTATGCAACAGGACCAGTAATCTGGGGAGAACCTGGTACAAACGGGCAACATGCATTTTATCAATTAATTCATCAGGGCACAGCAATTATACCTTGTGATTTTATTGCACCTGCAATAAGTCATAATCCGGCCGGCGATCACCATCAAAAATTACTAAGCAATTTTTTTGCACAGACAGAAGCATTAATGAATGGGAAAACCGAAGAAGAAGTAGAAGTAGAATTAATCAACCAAGGGCTATCTGCTGAAGAAATAGCAAGATTGGCGCCTTTCAAAATTTTTAGAGGTAACAAGCCAAGTAATTCATTTCTTATCAAAAAGATAACTCCGCACTCTTTAGGAGCATTGATTGCGCTTTACGAGCATAAGATATTTGTACAAGGAATAATCTGGAACATTTATAGTTTTGACCAATGGGGTGTAGAACTAGGGAAACAGTTGGCCAATAAAATTTTACCTGAACTGCAAACTGACGAAATGATAACCAATCATGATTCTTCTACAAACGGATTAATTAATTCCTGGAAACAAATGAAAAAATAATATCAGAGTAATGTTTTCGACTCGTTTACAAGACAGGTTGCCATTGTTGAAATTAATTCTTGCTTGTCGGGCGGAACAGTAATTGTAAATTCCTTTTTATCACTATTCTTAAAAATAATAGAAGCAATTTTCTGACTCATAAGTTTCTGAAGCATTGAAGTCGTAGAGGCGGCGTTACGGTAAACAATTTGAAACAAGCCTTCACAATTCATCGTACCTCCATTTCTGGCAGACCCTTTGGTTTTTGTACCTTCAAAAATTATACTCGCAGTTGAATTATTATCAAAACATCTACCTTCTCCATTTAATGAAAAAAGAAATACTACTTCTTTTTTATCTGCATCAATAGTAAGTGAGCCGCCATTTAAAAAAATAAACCCTGTTGAAATCTTCCTCACTTTCGTAAATGGATCTGTTTCACTAATTAGTTTGCAATCCTGAGCAACCGCAAAAAATGGCATTAAAAAGTACAAGTAAATTAATTTTTTCATATAAAAGATTGTGGCTCTAAAATAATTAATTATGGGTTTTTATCAGTATTAAGATTGTTAAACCCTATATATCGTTGTAATTACTATTTAATAGTAGGCAAACTTTCTAACTAAGAAATTGACTAGCAACAAATACCGCAGAAATTTTGTTGGAAATTTAAGGCAACTTCTAGTATAAATTAGCCGATAATAATCTTAACTTTATTACCATAGTCTTTTTTGCTTAAAAAAATAACATATGCTAAGGCATTTTCTCTTTCTTTTAATCTTTTTTGCAACTTCAATTGCTTTAAAGGCCAGCCATATTACAGGTGGAGAGATGTTTTACACTTTTGCAGGATTTAGTAATGGTACCTATAAATATAATGTGACACTTAAACTATATCAACGATGTGAAAGTGGCAGAGAATTTCCAAATCCAACAATAGTTTCTCTTTTTGATAAAACCACCGGCAGAAGACTTGATGACATTTCAGTCCTTATCAGTAGTGAACAAAATATCAATATTTCAAATCCAGATCCTTGCATTTCGAATCCACCTACTGTATGTTATGATATTGCATACTATAATTTTACAATCTCTGTACCTTCTACTTTGGATGGATATGTTTTAGCCAGCCAAATTAATTATCGTATAAATGGCATTAATAACCTTACACCCGGAAGTAATAATGTTGGTGCTACTTATACTGCAGAAATTCCAGGTAACCGTCCTTTAACTACTGCCCCAGAAAATAATAGTGCCAAATTTGTTGGTAGTGACCTTGTAGTTGTTTGTGCTAACAACCAATTTACTTACAGCTTTAAAGCATTTGACCAAGATGGAGATGATTTACGTTACTCATTTTGCGGGGCCTATGCAAGTACAGGTACCGGAGGTGGAACAAGCCCAACAAATCCTCCTCCATTTCCAAAAGTACCTTATGCTAGTACTTATTCTGAATTCACCCCTTTAGGACAAGGTGTTCAAGTAAATCCAACAACAGGTTTGCTAACCGGAATTGCACCACCCAATGGAATTTATGTTGTTACAGTTTGTGTTGAAGAATTGAGGAATGGCAATGTAATTGCACGACAACGAAAAGATATCCAAATCAATATCGCAGATTGCAATGTTGCCAATGCTACGCTACTTCCGGAGTACTTTTTATGTCGAAATACGCAAACTATTAACATAGCTAATCAATCTACCAGTCCATTAATTAATACAACAGATTGGGATTTTACAGATAATACAAATACAGTAATATATAGTACAACTGGCCCATCTGCAACTTATACATTCCCAGCTATAGGTATTTACAAAGTTAAACTTGTTATTAACAGAGGACAACCATGCTCAGACTCTACCACTTCTTTAATTAGAGTTTTTCCAGGTTTCTTCCCAGATTTTGATGTACTAGGAAGATGTATAAGTAAACCAACTTTTTTTATTGATAAGACAACTTCTGTGTATGGTCGGGCCAATTCCTGGAAATGGGATTTTGGAGAACTTACTACTGTAACCGATAATTCAAATTTACAAAACCCTACTTACACTTATCCTACAATTGGCATAAAAAATATCATGCTAATTGCTACTGACACAAGAGGATGCCGTGATACAGTTATTAAAGCAATTGAAGTTGCAGAAAAACCTCCTCTCAACTTATCATTTAAAGACACATTGATTTGTATAAATGATAGGTTGACATTACAGGCAAATGGATCTGGTATTTATAGTTGGACTCCTTTACAAAATATAATTAATCCAACAACTGCTACACCAACTGTATCTCCGCTAACAACTACTACTTACTATGTTGACATAGACGATAATGGTTGTCAGAATAAGGATTCAGTGAAAGTAAATGTTGTCAACTTTGTTACTTTACAAGCAATGGCAGATACAATTGTATGCCGGGGTGATTTAACACAGCTTAGCGTTAATTCTGATGGACTTCAATATGCATGGTCTCCTGCTTCAGAAACCATAGACCCTTTTGTAAAGAATCCAATTGTAAAAACAAATAATTCATTGACAAATTTTCAGGTAACCGCAGTTATTGGAGGATGTTCAGCTACCGACAATATTATTGTTTCTTCAGTACCTTATCCAGTTGTGTCTGCTGGGTTAGATTTTGCCATTTGTTATAATGCAGCTGCACAGTTAAAGGGGACTACAGATGGAAGTTCCTGGCAATGGTCACCAGCTAATATGTTGGATAATCCAGTTTCATTAACACCGATAAGTTATCCAACCATATCAACCAATTTTGTACTTACTGCCTTTGATACGAAAGGTTGTCCAAAACCGTCAACTGATACCGTGCTGGTAACTGTTTTACCTAAATTAACAGTATCTGCCGGTAATGATACTGCTGTTGTTGTGAATCAACCTTTACAATTGCAAGCTTTAGGAGGTGTAAATCATGAATGGTTTCCTTCTACTTTTTTATCGGCTGCTGATATTGCAAATCCGGTTGCAATTTTTCCTAATCCATCATCAGGATTGCTATACAAAATGATTGCTTTTAGCCCCGAAGGATGTAAAGACTCAGCGTTTATTACTATAAAAGTATTTAAAAGCTCTCCAATTGTTTTTGTACCTACTGCTTTCACTCCAAATAATGATGGCCGCAACGATTTACTACGACCGATTTCAGCAGGAATAGTAAACATAGAATACTTTAGCATTTACAACCGTTGGGGCCAGCTGGTATTTTATACTAAGACTAATGGTAATGGATGGGATGGAAAAGTAAATGGCGTACTCCAAAATAGTGGAACTTTCGTTTGGATGGTAAAGGCTATCGATTATACTGGGAAAACGTATTTTCAAAAAGGAACCACAACACTTATCAAATAATTACTATCACCACCTGAATTATCTACTGCCAATTTTGCGAACAAAATAAATTTTCTGTAAATCTACTCATAGCATGCTTCTTGCTGCATAGCTATAACAAAATGTGAGTTATGCAGATCCAGTTTAAAAAGGCAGTTCAGTTTTCATTATTAATAAAAGCAGAAGGAAAATTAAGAGAGTTCAATTTTAGAAAAATCAATAATTCAAGCGAAGAGACACTAGCAGCAAACGTTTGCAACGAACGAGGCGAACGATATTTTTTTAATATGAAAAAATTAGAAAGTGGCTGGGAATTTTCGCCAACTAATTTACCAGATTTAATAGAAAAGAATAAGAAGATGATAGGTCAGGCAATTGATGAAGAATTGCCAAAATGGCAATAAATATTAATTTTCGTTCATTCTGAATCGTTTTGTAATTATTGCAAGTTGTTGCTCATTTAAAGTAGTTACTTTTTTTAGTACGCTAATAAAAAAGGATACCTCATTTTCGCTGGCAGGGCAACCACTATTATCGCCTTCTTTTTCTGTTTGGCCTGCTTTTCTCATTTTGGAATCTGAAAGCAGATTGCCATTTTTATCAAAAATGAGCCAGAACGGAATTCCCTGATTTTGCCCATTATATTTCGTTTTCAATTCCTCTGCTCCCGCATTTTCAAGATTTTTCTTATCTGGTGACTCATTTACAACTAAATGGCGAATCACAAAATTATCATCAAAAAACTGTTTACAAGTTTCATCGTTCATACTCTTATCCATTTTATGACACCATCCACACCAGGATGCATGAAACATGACAAAAACTTTTTTATTTTCTTTTTTAGCTAGTATATACGCTTCTTTTAAAATTTCATTGGCAGAAGGAACCGGTTCCTGTGCTTTCAGAGTTGAACCCAACATTAATAATATCAATGAAAATAATAACTGCTTCATTATGTTATGAATTATTTAATTAAAACCGAACAGCAGTGCCCGTAGCGATTACCATCAACATACTTCCTCCACTACCCACTGTTTCAAAATCGAGATCTACGCCGATAATTCCGTTAGCTCCCATAGCTTGTGCTTTTTCACTTAATTCCCTTAACGCATCTTCTTTCGCTTGTTCAAGTACCCTTTCATATGTTTTACTTCTGCCACCAAATACATCTCTTAAACCAGCAAAAATATCTTTAAAAATATTTGCACCAATTATACTTTGTGCATTTACCACGCCAAGATATTCCTGTACCTGCTTACCATCTACTGTGCTTGTTGTTGTTACTAACATATCATTTATTTTAATTTTTCAAATATAACTTTTAGTTGCTCATTATCTGTGATCGTACTATTTTTTGCCGCTTCTTTAACATACAAAATTCGTTTTTCAATATCAGGGTGGCTACCTAAAAATTCCGGTAGCACATCATTAGGTGCCGATGCATTCAGATGAGTAAAAAGATCTGTAAATCCTACCGGATCAATTCCTCTTTTTTCTAAAATGGAAAGCCCTTCAATATCTGCTTCTTTCTCCAGCTTGCGGGAATATTTCAACGATTTAAGGTTATCTGCATGATCAACGACGACAGATGTAACGGCTCCAAATCTTCCAAATAATAATCCCAGGAAAACTTTCGACCCTAATGTTCTGAAAATTGATTTAGTCGAATGCTGCTTATTTACATGTGTAAACTCATGACTTAACAAAGCGGCCAATTCCGGGTAAGAATCAATCTCTTTTAATAATGCAGTGTACACAATGATCCTTCCACCCGGCAATGCAAATGCATTAACTGTATTGTTATTTACTACTGTTAATCTAATAGAATAGGCTGTTGGCACATCCATTGCCTGAAAAAATTCATTCAGTATAACAGTTTTTGCACTGTCTTCCTGCCCGGCAAGGTTCAATGCATTATAAGCTGCATCACCAATCTGTTGCTCCGTTTTAATAGAAATTTTGGATGCCAGTTTTTGAGATAACCATGGAACAATGAGCAGATAAAGAAAAAATAAAACAGCCAATATGGCGAGCATTAGCATTCCATTTCGGATCCATTCTTTTCCACTATTTTTTTGGTGCCAGAGTTTTTTACTTTCCGCCTGAATTTCCTTTACATGTTCGCCAGCTTCCTTTCCCTTAATTAATAACTGAGATCCCGGATATTTTGAACAAGTAAACTTTGTTTGTTGTGTAGAAAACTGATAAGTGGAATCAATGTCTTTTATTAACCAGCTTTGCATAGCATTACTGCCATCTGGATTACGAAAACCGATACTGATATTCTTGTCAAAGACCAATACAGTAGCTCCAATAGCTTCAGTTCCGGGAGCACTTATAAAATCACCAAAATAACTTTTCATTACAGCAAAAATTTCATGATAAAGATAATTTAAAATGAATTGTTGATTTTGATAGTATTAACAAACAAAACAATCAATCCTTTGTTATATCGCAGTAAAAGAAAAACTTTTTGCACTCAATTTAATTTTAATCAATGGTTCAGGCATATAATTTTCTGGCTTCGTGGCAACTGTTTCCCGAAAAGGGAACTTATGAAACCGGAGAAAGACCAAAAAGTGGCATCTATAAGATTGAAGCAGTTAAGGATTCCAAGGAGCTAAACATTCATCATAATTGGGTTTCGCTGGAAAGTAAAGCTTTTGCCAGCAGCTATTCCATTAATGCTGATGGCGATTTAAATGATTTCGACAACCATGAACTAGCCGATAAAGTGCAGGCCTTATTTCCCGATAGTATCAGTTTCGAAATCCATTTCTATAAAAAAGGAGAAATCGTTTTGCATATTGTGCATGAAATAATGCCGAACAGTTATCTGCGTATTACACAACAAGGTAATAAGGAAGACGGTTCATCTTTCACAAATACTGAGACATATCATAAACAATTAAGTGTACTACCCTATGCTGCTTCTGTATCTGGCGCTGTTATAAAAGCTACAGAAGAAGGTGTAATAAAACACAAGGCACTTACTGCAATGGAAGAGCAGACCAATATGCAATTGGATCAGATCCGAAAACAAATAGAATTACTAGCATTGCAGGCACATGAGATACAAAAGAGAAAAGAATTATCCATGATGATCTATAATGCAAAACTTTCTTTTAAACCTAATATCGGGCAAGCTTATTATCTCTACGAAAAAAATGATGACAGCTTCATGTTGTCATTAGTAGCACCAAAAGAATGGGGCCAAAATGGTCCCTTTAAAAAGTTCGTATCTGCAGTGCAGCTTTTAGCTGATCATACCTGGAAAGAACTTTAATATTAATCCGTTCGTTTATATTTCTCCTTCATCATTTCAAAATAAATAAATCCAAATCGTTGATACCAATCGGGCATCCCATATTGAGCTTCACATGTGCTGATACCTTGTAAGGCTGTTTGCAGCGATTGAATTAATTCTGTATACTTTCTATCATAACTTCCATTAAAATTATCGACAGAATCGAGAATACCTCTCCCCTCGGTTTGCCAGGCTAATCCTGTAATGGTATGTATTCCCGAAACATTATCAAATACCCATTACTACCCGTACTGCTACCTCAATCTGCATTTTTCCAATTCATCTTCGACAGACATATCTCCACCGGTTTTTCTTTACCATTTGCCATAACGCCAACATATATTGGTGAAGAAATACTTACTTCATTTGTAAAAAATCATCGTATCTTTTTTTTGTGTAATCGCTGTTACATTCAGTTTCCCTTTTGCTTTTGGTTCTACTTGCGGATTAAATTTGTGAAATTGCAATTTGATCGGTTATATTTTTTTCCCAATGTAAATAGCTGAACAGCCAGTCGGTTAATCATCAGCATCAAAAAAAGTAGTAGCAGGTAATTCTTCATAACTGGTTAATTTTACTTAAATGTAATAAGTACCTGAATCTTTACACAACAAGAATATCCACGATAAAATTCAGGATGGAAATGTAATTTTACGGCATGACGAAACTTTCCGTTAACATCAATAAGTTTGCAACGTTGCGCAATTCCCGGGGCGGCGATAATCCTGATATAGTAAAAGTAGCCATCGATGCACAGCAATTTGGTGCAGACGGCGTAACGGTACATCCACGTCCAGATGAACGGCATATCCGCTATGAAGATGTACGGCAGATCAAAAAAATAATAACTACCGAATTTAATATTGAAGGAAATTGCCGGGAGCAAAAATTTATTGATCTGGTGCTGCAAACAAAACCTAACCAGGTAACATTGGTGCCAGATACTTTAGGACAATTAACAAGTGATCATGGATGGGATACAATTGCCAACAAAGATTACCTAAGAGAAACTATCAGAATTTTTAAAGATGCGGGTATCCGTGTATCAATTTTTGTTGACCCTGATATAATAATGGTAGAAAGTGCAGCTGTAACGGGTACAGATAGAATAGAATTGTATACAGAAAGCTATGCAAAACATTATGCAATGGGCAATAAGCAAAAGGCTGTTGAACCTTATGTTCAGGCTGCTATCAAAGCAAAAGAATTAGGACTTGGCATTAATGCCGGCCATGATCTTGACAGATATAATCTACAATTTCTTAAACAACAAATACCCTGGATTGATGAAGTTAGTATTGGCCATGCATTAGTATGTGATGCATTGTATTTGGGATTTGAAAATGCAATACAGGTATATAAAAGACAACTAATTTGATTACTCAATCTCTTTAAAAGAGATGCAAATCGTAGTTTTACTAAGAAAAAAACTATTAATTAATTTGGAAATTCAATTAATTACTTTAGATTTATACTTGTTATTCCTCCTTTTATCCTCTGCCAACCAACCTTTATCCTTTGCCAACCTGATTAATAGCAAGCAAATTTTCTTCCAATCCCCTTGGAATAACTGATTAATCAGTTTCCCTATTTTATACTTATGTACAAAGTAAGTCTTTGACTTATTTTTTATATTAAACATTTGTTTTAAAATCAAAAATTCTGCTTCAATTAAAATCTTGCTTTATGAGTATTCAAACTTCTTTCTCTTGTTGTCAGCACTTCATAAAAAGAAACCTTAAAATGAATCGTAAAAGCTTTAAATCTATTTTAATGCTATTATTATTTAGTTCCTTTTTAATTTCTGAATCTGCGTTGGCGCAGCCTGCAAAAATAGACCTTGACCAGGCCAGAAATGGCGGTAATGCCGGCCCAAACCCCATAACCCCGGTAAACTGGGTAAATGGTAACCTGGGTAGTTCAAACTCGCATTACCGGGAAGGTTATTCAGTGCCGTATCGGGCCCGTATTAATAATATTCCAACAGGAGTTACAATTACAGTTATTCTGGCTTTTGATATTAAGCATAGTAATAGAAATGCATTGGATTACCTCACTTATTATAGAAAAAATCAGCCACATAATGGCTGGACACCAGAACATACAGAAGAATTGGTACAACCATTAGATGGGGCACAGGGAACATATGGAGCCCCGGCTTTTTTCCCAATACCATGCCCAACAACTAATGCTGTAAATTATGTTCCTCCTACACCATCACCACAACCGTCAACCAGTTGTGCAAATTTGTCTAATCCCGGAGGATTACCCGCTGGAGCAAACGAACATTCTATGACTATATGGAATGGTACAATTACTAGTATAGCCTATGTAACGGAAGGTGATTTAGATGCAGCACAATCAGAAGCAAGGATTCGTGTTTCATTTACAGCTACCAGTTCAGATGTAGTTTTAGCATGGGGTGGTCATATTGGTAGTCGTCTTGATTGGGGATTTGATGGAACTAATACTCCAAGATCTGCAGGTGGTATCAGCGGTTCACCATATCATATGAGAATTATTAGTTGGGGTGTAAATTCAACAGGAGTACAAGATGGTTCGTTACCTAACCTTGGTAATACTGACCGCTCACTCTCTGCAGCTGCTGTTGCAAGACCCCCGGTTTGTGAAGATACTTATGTTACAACAAATGCTACAAACCCATTATGTCCTGGTACAGTCAATTCATATGGGGTAAACTTTTTTGATCCAATTGTTTGTACAGCACCATCGATACAATGGCTTATTCCTCCGGCAACAAACACTTCGGGTGCATTTATCGTTGGTAGTAATACAGGTGCTACAATCAATGTTAATTCTGGAACAATGTGTGGTGCATTTTTACTACAATACACTGTTATATGTACTGAAGGTCAGATAACCTGCGACACTACAATTAATGTAGTGGATAATACACCTCCAATAATTACTTGTCCTGGTAATCAGAACTTGGGTTGTAATGTGGCGATACCAGCTCCTGATATAACTTCAGTTACAGCTACTGATAATTGCGGCACACCAACTGTAACACATGAAGGAACGGTTCTTACCAGCACAGTAAATTGTGTTGAAACATGGACAAGAACTTATAAAGCTACTGACGGTTGTGGCAACAGTGCTACCTGTACACAAACATTTACAAGAACTGTGGACAATACTCCACCTGTAATAACCTGTCCAGGTAATCAGAGCCTGGGTTGTAATGCAGCTTTACCTGCACCTAATACCGGCTCTGTTACAGCTACTGATAATTGTGGTACACCGACTGTAACACATGAAGGAACGGTTCTTACCAGCACAGTAAATTGTGTTGAAACATGGACACGGACTTATAAAGCAACTGATGCCTGTGGCAACAGTGCTACCTGTACACAGACATTTACAAGAACTGTAGATGTAACTAAACCTGTATTCACTTTCTGTCCGGCTGATGCTAACCTCGGTTGTAACCCAACTTCATTCCCGGGTGCTACACCTACTGCTTCTGATAACTGTGGTGGTACACCGGTTATTACAGGTGGTGTGCTAGGTGATCCTGTTAACACACAGGGTTGTACCTGGACAAGAGCAAGAACATGGACGGCTACTGATGCCT
>JAHEMM010000127.1 GCA_024643655.1 Chitinophagaceae bacterium
TGACCAAGCATACATACATCCTATTGAGAGCGGAATAGACATTCCGTATTCCTTTTGATTTTGCTTAACGTTAGGGATGGATACAGATAATCCTTTGGCGAGTGCCTCATAATAATTTTGGATCGACTTTCCAGCCAATTCAGGGAAGTATTCTTCATTTTTAATAAACGAATTGTAAAATCCCATCATTATAGGATGCCAATTGAAATCAACCGGACCTATTAAGCCTAAGGTATCTCCAAGTGCAGTCGATGTAGCTGCATAAATTTGGCCATTCTTGTTTTTCTTGTTAATGACCACAACTCCGCAGCGAATAGAATTTACTCCTAAACTTCGCAGTTCTGTGAAGACCAGACTTGCAGTTGCGGAAAGCTCGCTACTATTGTGCATGGCCATAGCTTTGCCTCTTACTTTTTCCAGAGCAGCTTCAACCTGTGCTTCTCTTGCCTGTGCTTCGGCCTTTTGTAGATCTAGGTAACGGGTATAAGTTTGATTGAAAAGGGCTGTAAACCGTTGAAAAATCGCTATTTGCTCCTCTGATAGAGGCGTATTGGTAAAGGCAAATAAAAGCCCGTGTTTGAATATGAAATCATAATGATAAACCTTGTCAGTCAAATGATTTTTGTTAAGTTGAGTTTGATAATCGGGCGAGGAATTGATCGCCGTGTAGTAGTTTAGGACTTCCTCTCCCTCAAGAATGAATTGGTTGAAGGGTATATTTGATTTCCAAGTTTTTCTGGCTTGCACCAACAAGGGGTGCAAGGTCATATCCACAACTCCAATATCTATTTTGAACTCATCCTGCTGGTTTTTTGAAGCCGTCCAAACCTCCATATTCTCATCTTCATGATTGAAAATACCAATGCCTGTTCTCGTACTTTTGCTTATTCCAAGCCCCGTAAGTTCATCAAACATCTTGACAATACATTTCCCAACATCTTCACTATTGTGCATGGCCATAGTGATCGATCTGACTCTTTCTAAAGCGGCCTCTATCTGTGCTTCACGTGCCTGTGCTTCTGCTTTTTGCAAGTCGAAGAAACGTTTAAATGTCAAATCAACCACAGACGCAAATCGCTTGAGGGTATTCTTTTCCTCTTCGCCAAACGATTTTTCAGCCCAACCGTAAAATAAACCATTTGTGAAGCTAATAAAATATCCATGCTGCTCATAATCTTCTTCTTGTTGTGAGGGTACGACGAAGCTTGATTTAATTTGTTGGTAATAAGATTTTAAACTATCTCCTTTCAAAACTGGGAAATAATCCTCGTTTATTAACCATTTGTTGTACGTCTCCGAAAGAACAGGGTGGTTTTCCAGCATGGCCCAACCCACTAATGATAGATTTTCTCCTTGGACGGATGAAGTAGCTGAATACAAAGTAACCTTCCTCGATTCCCTAGTTAACAAACCAACGCCGCTTCGAATGGTATGAATGCCAAGTCGTTTTAATTCACTGAATGCAACACTCGCTGCCGATGAAAGATCTGCACTATTGTGCATGGCCATAGCTTTGCTTCGCACTCTTTCTAAAGAGGCTTCAATCTGTGCTTCTCTTGCCTGTGCTTCAGCTTTTATTAAATCATTATAGCGTCTATAGGTCAAACTTAATACGGAATTGAACCGACGAAACGTTTTTAAATCTTCATCTATAAGAAGTTTTTCGGTAAAAACATAAAAAGATCCTTCTGTAAACATTGGAAAAAGAGCATGTTGTCTAGCATCATCTGGAAAATCAGGAATTGCAATTTGTCCTTTCATATACTGATAATACGTTTTTATTTCATTGCCTTTAAGCACATGTGTATATTCCTCTTGTTTAAGATAATGGTCGTAAACACCATTGAGTAAAGGATGTCCTTTCATATCAATCATGCCTTGTACTTCAATGAGTTCACCTTTTGATGAACGGCTAATTGAAGTAATATCAGCGATGGATGTTTTCTTGCGAAATAGTCCGGCACCACATCTAATTAAAGGTGTGTGACTTAAAGATTCAAATTCCTCATAAAATATCCGAATGGTACTAATGAGGTCATCAGAATTATGCATAGCCATTGCTTTCGCTCGTACTCTTTCTAAGGACAGTTGAATTTTTGATTCTCTCGCCTGTGCTTCTGCTTTTTGCAGATCGAGGAAACGGGTATAGGTGCCATCAAATACTCCGGCAAATCTTTCAAGCAATTGGATAGTTTCTTTGGGCTTCGGTTCAGAAGTTGAGATACTAATAATTCCTTTGGTAAAAATTGCAACATTTATAACTCTGCGGCCTTCCAAATGATCTTTATTGACCTGGATCCCGCTTAATGTACTACGGTAATTAATATAGTCATGCAGTTCTTTACCGATTAGGTCAACTTCTATTGATTTTTTTTGTTTCTTCCAGGCTACATACATTTTATGCATCAAAATGGGTTCATCAATGCTGGCTTTCATCATACGGTCCATTTGCATACCATTGGGTCCTGTTATCCAGAATTCGATCATGCCTTCGGGTTCATTCATGATGCCAATGGTGATCTGGTCAGGAGCTTCGCCCAATTCCTTGAATTGCTGAAAAAGAACAGCTGCGGTTTCAGCAAGTTCATCACTTCGTTGCATGCCCATTGTTCTGGCACGAACCCTCTCCAATGCTGTTTCAATTTGTGCTTCACGTGCCTGTGCTTCGGCTTTTTGCAGATCGAGAAAACGCGTATAGGTTAGATTGAATACTTCAGCAAATCGTTCCAATAAGTTTATGGGTTCGGCAGGCAAAGGTACCGGTGTAGAAATCAATAACATTCCGTTTGAAAAAAAGGCGACAGTGTGTACTCGTCGTTCATTTACCAATTCTTCTTTGAAAGGCATTTTCAGTTCTTTCCTTAGATATTGCAACCATGCCTTTAATTCATCTCCTGCAAGGTCTACAACCATGGATTTTTTATTCTTTTTCCAACCACTATATACCTTTGCAATAGTAGTGGGTTCTTTAATGCTTGCATTAAAACTATAATTGATTTGATTGCCACCCTGTTCGGTAGCCCAGTATTCAATAATGTCTTTATCCTCCTTGACAATTCCAATATTTATGCGTTCTGGGCTATTGCCCAATACATTTAATTGTTGAAAAAGTACGGCTGCCACTTCGGCCAACTCTTCACTTTTGTGCATGGCCATAGTTCTGGCACGAACTCGCTCCAAGGCCAACTGAATTTCAGCTTCCCTTGCCTGTGCTTCTGCTTTTTGCAGATCGAGGAAACGGGTATAAGTCTGTTGAAATACTTTTGCAAACCGTTCAATCAATTTCAACGTTTCCGGATCCGGCGATTCGTTGGTGGTAATACCGATAAAACCATGAGAGAAAAAAACATTACTGATGTACCGGTGATCTTTTACCTGACTTTTATTAAATGGAATACCAACTTCTATACCCATATATTGAATCCAATCGTCTAATTGTTCACCATATAAATCCTGAACAATAAAATCTTCTTTTCTTTTCCAGGCCTCAAATGCCTCAAAAATTACAGGGGATTTATTGGCGGCTGCAACAAAGAGCTTACTGATTTTATGACCTTGCTGATCAGTAACCCAAACATCATATGTTCTGTCTACTTCATTTGCAATGGCAATATTAAAGCGATCAGGTGTATTGGTAAGTAAACTTATCTGTTCAAAAAGCACAGATGCCACTTCTCCCAACTCATTACTATTGTGCATAGCCATCGTACGTGCACGAACTCTTTCCAATGCTAATTGTATCTGTGATTCTCTTGCCTGGGCTTCTGCTTTTTGCAGGTCCATAAAGCGTACATAAGCCTGCTCAAAAACTTTGGCAAAGCGAATCAGTATGTCTTTTTCTACTTCGGTGGGGACTACGCCAGTGTTGGAAGGAATAAGTATTGCGGAATTTTTTTGCCAAGCAAAGGAAAGTATGTGTTGGTCATTTTGAAATATCCATTGCTTAACCTCATCGGGAAAATGTTTATAGTCAGTATGCTCAAATACATATTCGAAAAAACTGTTTTTTTCTTCAACAGAATAGGCTTTTGAAAAATAAGAATCCCCACTTTCTTTGGAATGCCAGGCCTCTCTTAAAATAACATGGTCAAAATAGGTCAATAAATATTTGCCTACATGTTTGAAATCGGAGGAGGCAATCCAATGCTGTACATTTTTGGAATCTGGAAAATACGTACAAAGTGTAATGCCATTTGCATCTAGAATAACGCCAAGTTCCAGCAATTTTTCAACAATAACCAACACCACATTCTGAAGTTCGTTGGTTGTGTGCATCGCAAGAGAACGGGATCGCACCTTTTCCAAAGCTGCTTCTATCTGTGCTTCACGTGCCTGTGCTTCAGCATTAATTAAATCTAGAAATCTAGTATAAGTAAGCTTAAATACTGCAGCAAAACGCAACATTATATCTATTTGGGGCTTCGATAAGGGTTTAGGTGTAAGAACGTACATCATGCCAAATTGGAAATTAAAGCTATTGGTGTATTCAGAAGTTGCCACTTCCAGGACCTTTTCTCTAATTTCATCAGATGTGCTTTCTTTTAAAGTAACATCTCCGTAATACTTCTGAAGTTCATCACCATGTACTTCACAAATAAAATGAGGATCTCCTTTTTTCCAAGTCTTTACAACTCTTTCTAGAATGGGATGCTGATTGAATGAAAGAGTGCCTTTAACAACGCTGGCTTTTCCACGAGAATCTAAATTTGCACTCCAGTCTTCCATAGTCTTGGTTTTCTCATTCATAATTAGAAAACCACAACTACGTTGTATGATTCCCAAGTCTGCTAATTGATCGAAAAGAACGATAGCTGTTTCAGCCAGTTCATCTCCTTTGTGCATGGCCATTGTTCTCGCACGAACTCGCTCCAAGGCCAACTGAATTTCAGCTTCCCTTGCCTGTGCTTCTGCTTTTTGGAGGTCGAGGAAGCGGGTGTAGGTTTGTTCGAATACCTTCGCAAATCTTGGCATCAGTTCAACCTGATCCTCAAATAGTGTGTCACTTGCTAAAATTAGTAAATATCCCTGGGAGAAATTCCCAAAATAGAAATAGGTAGGATCAGGCATAGATTGTTGTGATATCCGTACTTCTTCGGTCAAAGTTTCAACAGGCATAACAACATCCATATGCTTTTTCAGTTTACTTCCACCTATTTCCTGATGAAAAACCGGTTTTTTTTGTTTCCATGCTTCATAACGGTTTTTGAGAACAGTATCACCCAGCATCGGGACCTTGAAATACTGCAGGAAGTTTTTATCGGCATGAGACATATAAAGATGTTGTACCTGATCTTTTTCGTCAACAATTCCGAACCCGCAGGTGGCCGATTGCGATAAACCGAGGAACTTAAATTCTTTGTAAAGAACATGGGAGACTTTTGACATATCTTCACTTTTATGCATAGCCATAGTCGTTGCCCTAACCCGTTCGAGGCTGGCTTCAATTTGCGCTTCCCGTGCCTGTGCTTCGGCTTTTTGGAGGTCGAGGAAACGTTGATACACTCTGCCAAACTCCGTAGCAAACCGACTTACTATATTTTTTTCTTCTTCTGTTGCCCTTCTTGAGTGATTAAATCCTAAATACCCGAATTTGAAATGCCCTTGTGTGGTAAACAATCCGTTCGGAAAATCTTTCGGGTTTATTTTATGACCTTTCGGTAATGCATTCATTACTTCATTTAATACTTGCCACACTGCCG
>JAHEMM010000042.1:0-5921 GCA_024643655.1 Chitinophagaceae bacterium
TTGCCAGTGAAAAGAGAAGAGTTCATAACATATGTGCAAGTAGAGAACAGTGCAATGGCAGCAGGATTAATGGCAAATAATTTTTTTGGAAAGCCATCAGAGAAATTGAAACTGGTAGGTGTGACAGGGACAAATGGAAAAACAACAATAGCAACTTTATTATATAAGCTCTTTACAAGTTTGGGATATAAATGTGGATTGTTAAGCACAGTAGAAAATCAGATCGGTGATAGAATAATACCAGCAACACATACTACACCAGATGCTATAAGTCTTAATCAGCTATTAAGGCAGATGGCGGATGAAGGATGTAGCCATGTATTTATGGAAACAAGTTCGCATGCTGTTCATCAACATCGGGTTACTGGTTTACAATATGCAGGTGGAGTTTTTAGCAATATCACACATGATCATCTGGATTATCATAAAACTTTTGATGAATACATCCGGGTTAAGAAAGCCTTCTTTGATTCTTTATCTGCTAAAGCATTCGCAGTTAGTAATGCAGATGATAAAAGAGGGGCAGTGATGCTGCAAAATACCAATGCAAGGAAGTATTACTACAGTTTGAAAACAGTAGCTGATTTCAAAGGTAAAATTTTGGATAACAGTTTAGGTGGCTTGGTGATGACAGTGAATGAAGTAGAAGTGCATTTCAGGTTGATAGGAGAGTTCAATGCTTATAATTTGCTGGCTGTTTATGGAACAGCGATTTGTTTGGGTGAGGATAAGCAGGAGGTATTAACAGCATTGAGCATGTTAACGGGTGCCGAAGGAAGATTTGATTATGCTATTTCGCCAAATGAGAAAGTGATTGCGATTGTTGATTATGCACACACACCTGATGCCTTGTTGAATGTGCTGGCAACAATAAAGAAGTTGAAAAAAGGATTTGAAAAGGTAATAACAGTAGTGGGATGTGGTGGTGATAGGGATAAAACAAAAAGACCAGTAATGGCAGAGGCGGCTTGTGAGCATAGCGACAGAGTAATTTTTACCAGTGATAATCCAAGGAGTGAAGATCCGGCGCAGATAATAAAAGATATGGAAGAAGGGTTAGCGGTTTCACATAAAAGAAAATATATCTCGATTGTAGACAGAAAGGAAGCAATAAAAACGGCGATCAGCCTGGCAAAACCGGAAGATATTGTATTGATAGCAGGAAAAGGGCATGAGAAATACCAGGAAATAAAAGGAGTGAGAAATCACTTTGATGATAAACAAATTGTGCAGGAGATGTTTGAAGTGTTAGAAAAATAAAAGAAACCAGAATCCAACATGTTGTATCACTTATTTGATTGGCTCAATAGTGAAGGAATAAATTTTCCGGGTAGCAGGCTCTTTGGCTTTATTACATTCCGTGTATTGGTAGCAGTATTAATGTCATTGTTTATAACAACTTTCTATGGAAAAAAACTAATTAAGTTCTTACAAAAAAAGCAGATCAGTGAAAGTATAAGAGAAGAAGGACTTGCAGGTGAGGAAAGTAAAAGAGGAACACCGACAATGGGAGGCATCATCATCATACTTGCCATTATCATTCCTACTTTATTACTGGCGGATTTGACAAAGGTATATGTCCAACTGATGCTTATTAGTACTGTTTGGTTAGGCATCATTGGTTTTATCGATGACTATTTGAAACTAAGAGGAAAAAGGCTAGCGCAACAAAAAGGTGAGCAGTATAAAAAAAGTGGAAGTGATGGATTGGCAGGGTGGTTTAAAATTTTAGGCCAGGTTGGGTTAGGAATTACAGTAGGAGCAACACTTTATTTTAATAGCGAAGTAAAGATCTGGAGAGAGTATGTTGGAAAAGTTCCTCCAACAGAAAGCACAGCATTTTATAAAGATGTAAATGGGAAGAAAAAATGGTTTGTGGAAGCGAATAATCAAACAATTACGACTATTCCTTTTGTGAAAAATCATGAATTTAATTACTCTAAGTTGTTGCCGAAACCGTGGCGGGAGTATACATGGGCTCTTTACATATTGATTGTGATTTTTATCATCACAGCAGTTTCAAACGGGTCGAATCTAACGGATGGGCTCGATGGGTTAGCTACTGGAACATCAGCAATTATAGGTGTGTTGCTCGGCATTTTTGCTTATGCAAGTGGTAATCTGGTATTTGCTGATTATCTAAACATCATGTACATACCAAATCTGGGCGAATTGTCAGTATTCATTGCGGCAATGATTGGAGCTTGTATTGGTTTCTTATGGTATAACTCTTATCCGGCGCAGATTTTTATGGGTGATACTGGTAGTTTGACATTGGGAGGAATTATTGCATCGCTTGCCATCATTGTTCATAAAGAGTTGCTGATACCGATTTTCTGTGGTGTGTTTTTCGTTGAAACGATTAGTGTGATGTTGCAAGTCGGTTATTTTAAATACACAAAGAAAAAATTTGGAATTGGAAGAAGAATGTTTTTAAAAGCACCATTACATCATCATTACCAGGTAAAGGGATACCACGAGGTAAAGATTGTAAATCGATTCTGGATTGTAACTGTATTATTAGTGGTGTTGAGTATAGCAACGTTGAAAATGAGATAAAGAACTTTCCTTCTTCACATGTGCGGAAGGAAAGGACGATAAATAATTATTGAAAAACCAAATAGATACTCGAAGAAAACTAAGAGTTTGATTAAAAGGAATTGATGTGCAGTTGTATTTGAATCCAATACTTGTGAAGAATCATGTTCCGTACTAGGTAAATGAACATGATTAAAAGGTTTGTCATATTAGGAGGAGGTGAAAGTGGTGTGGGATCCGCACTGCTGGCGAAGCAACAGGGCTATGATGTATTCCTTTCTGACGGAAGTTCTTTGAAAAATGAGTATCGTAATGAATTGATCAATGCGGCAATTGATTTTGAAGAAGGCAAACATTCAGCAGAAAAAATTCTGAATGCAGATGAGGTGATGAAAAGTCCTGGTATTCCTGAAAAGGCAGCAATGATGAAATTGATAAGAGAGAAAAAAATTCCTGTTATCAGTGAAATAGAGTTGGCGTATCGTTTTAAGGGGGATAGTAAAATAATTGCTATAACAGGAAGTAATGGAAAAACTACAACCACAGCATTGACCTATCACATTTGTAATGAAGCAGGATTGGATTGTGCCCTGGTAGGAAATATTGGCGATTCGTTTGCCAAAAGAATTGTAGAAAAGCCTTCGGCATTATATGTAGTAGAGGTTAGCAGTTTTCAATTGGATGATATAGTAACATTCCGGCCAGACATTGCAATTCTGACAAATATTACTGAAGATCATCTCGATCGTTACGATTACAATTTTGAAAATTATATAAAAAGTAAGTTTCGTATAACAATGAATCAACAATCAACAGATCATTTTATTTATTGCTACGATGATGAAGTAACAATGAAGTATCTAAACCAATTCAATATTCAATCAAACCAACTGTCAATCAGTATGAAAAAAGAACTACCTAACGGCGCATTTATTAAAGACGGGGACATGTACGTAAGAACAGGGCAAGAGTTTACAACTATGAGTGTATTTGATTTTGCATTAAAAGGGAAGCATAATCAATACAACACAATGGCTGCCTGTGTAGCTGCTACAACACTCGATATCAGGAAAGAAAAGATTCGTGATGCAGTACAGAATTTTCATAGTCTTGAACACCGCATGGAACATGTAGCAACTGTTCGTGGCATAGAGTTTATCAATGATAGTAAAGCTACCAATGTAAACTCAACCTGGTATGCATTAGAGAGTATGACCAAGCCTACCATTTTAATTTTGGGTGGGGTTGATAAAGGAAATGAATATTCATTGATTGAAGAGATGGTAAATGAGAAAGTAAAAGCAATTATCTGTTTGGGTACGGATAATAGAAAAATTCATGAAGCATTTGGAAACAAAGTGAGTACAATCGTCAATACAACTACAGCAGCTGAAGCGGTTCATGCTGCATATCATTTTGCTGATAAAGGTGATGTTGTGTTGTTGAGCCCGGCATGTGCAAGTTTCGATTTGTTTAAAAATTATGAAGACAGGGGAAATCAGTTTAAGCAAGTAGTAAAAGAGCTCTAAGCAAATGGACGCAACAAAAGAAATACGGTTTAGTGGATTGAAAAATACTTTCAATACCAATAATCTTATCAATAAAACAAAAGGTGATAAGGTAATATGGGCATTGGTGGTGTTGCTTACATTGGTTTCATTGTTGGCGGTATATAGCGCAACAGGTTCATTGGCGTATAAAAATTATAAAGGGAATACTGAAATATATTTATTCAAGCAGATTGCATTTATACTGGTAGGTATAATGGTCATTTACTTTGCTCATCTGGTGAATTATACATTCTATTCCAGAGTTGCACAAATTGCATTTGGAATTTCTTTAATCCTTTTATTCTATACATTGTTTTTTGGTGTGAAAGTAAATGAGGGGAGTCGTTGGATTCGCCTGCCATTGATCAATATGACAATGCAGACATCAGACTTTGCAAGGCTGGCTTTATTCATGTATCTCGCAAGGTTGCTTAGTAAAAAGCAGAACGTCATCAAAGATTTTAAAAAAGGATTTGTACCAGTTATAACTCCAGTACTACTTACTTGTATTTTAATTGCTCCGGCTAACTTATCAACTGCATTGTTACTTGGTGCAAGCTGCTTATTGCTATTATTTATAGGCAGGGTAAGTACAAAGCATATATTAATGACGATTGGGATTGCATTGATTCCTATTATATTTCTCATTTCGGCGGCAGTGATTAGACACGGTAAAGTGAAAAATGATGATACGGTCGTTGTAACAAAAGGATCATCATCTACTTTATTTGGCAGAGTTGATACATGGATAGGAAGAATGGAAAGTTTTATTTATGGAAGTAAAGAAACCGATAATGATGCTTATCAGGTAAATCAGGCAAAGATTGCTATAGCTAATGGTGGTGTATTTGGTGTTGGGCCTGGTAATAGTACAACAAGAGATTATTTGCCTCAGGCGTATAATGATTTTATTTATGCAATTATCATTGAAGAATATGGTTTGTTAGGTGGCGCCTTTATAATGTTTATTTACCTGGTATTTCTATACAGGTGCATCAGAATTTTTAAACGATGTCCCTTTGCATTTGGTGCTTTTCTGGCTTTGGGATTGAGTTTTACATTGGCCATTCAGGCAGTTGCAAATATGGCTGTTACCGTTAATTTATTTCCAGTAACAGGTGTAACGCTGCCATTAGTAAGTATGGGTGGAACCAGCTTCATATTTACCTGTCTGGCCATAGGTATAATATTAAGTGTGGCAAGAAACGTTGAACAGATAGAAGGAAAAACAGCAACTGAATTTGCTAAATAGTGAACAATGAGTAAAAGAGTAATAATAGCAGGTGGAGGAACAGGGGGGCATATTTTTCCGGCTATTGCCATTGCAAATTCACTGAAAAAACTCGATAAGAATATTGACATATTATTTATTGGTGCGAAAGGGAAAATGGAGATGGAAAAAGTACCGCAAGCTGGTTATAAAATTGAGGCACTGGAAATCTCAGGATTTAATAGAAGCTCTTTGATAAAAAACATTGGATTGCCTTTTAAATTATTTAAAAGTTTTTTACAGGTGCGTACCATCTTTAAAAAATTTAAACCCGATGCAGTTATCGGGGTTGGAGGATATTCCAGTTTTCCGGTATTACGATTTGCACAGGCGAGAGGAATAAAAACATTTATACATGAGTCCAATTCCTTTGCAGGCAGATCGAATATTATGCTTGGGAAAAAAGCGATAAAGGTTTTTACAGGTACGGATGGAATGGAAAAATTTTTTCCTAAAGAAAAAATAATGATAACTGGAAATCCTGTTAGAAGCGCAATTACAACTGCTGCTGTTTCAAAAAGCGAGGGGTTAAAATTTTTCGGACTGGATGAAACAAAGAAAAC
>JAHEMM010000042.1:6021-22041 GCA_024643655.1 Chitinophagaceae bacterium
GCCAATGAAATTTTAAAATTGATTTAAGAAGTTTTGAATAAAGTATATAATACTGTCCTTATGAATGCCCCCTTTCGGGGGATTGAAAAGTTGAATGAAGTTTATTTTATCGGCATCGGTGGAATAGGTATGAGTGCAATAGCCAGGTTTTTTCATGCTGGCGAAGTGAAAGTGAGCGGATTCGATAAAACACCAACCGTACTAACAAAAGAATTGGAAGCAAGTGGCATCTCTATTCATTATGAAGCAAACGTTGACTTGATTCCTAAAAATGTTGATTTGGTAATTTATACACCAGCTATATCGGCTAATCATGAAGAGCTGGTGTATTACAGAGAGAATGATTTCAACGTGGTAAAGAGAAGTGATGTTCTGCAAATTATAACAGAAAGTTCTTTTAATATATGTATTGCTGGAACACATGGCAAAACAACGATTACTACGATGATTAGTCATTTGCTTCGTGACAGTGAATTTGGTTGTAATGCTTTTCTAGGTGGTATAGCTGTTAATTATGGCACGAATTTCTGGAGTAGCGAAAAAAATGTATGTGTTATTGAAGCAGACGAATATGATAGAAGTTTTTTGAAACTAAGCCCGGATGTGGCAGTAGTAACTGCAATGGATGCTGATCACCTCGATATATATGGAACAGCAGTAGCGATGGAGCAGGCGTTTATTGATTTTAGTAAAAGAGTAAGACCCGGAGGTTTGGTAGTAAAACAGTTTGGTTTGAAAAGAGGAATGGAGTTAAAAGGGGACAATGAGCTTACTTACAGTTTACAGAATGAAAGTGCTGATGTGTATGCTGCTAATATAAGAATGATGAATGGCAGTTATGAGTTTGATGTAGTGATGGAAGAAAATATAATTGAACAGGTAAAATTGAATATGGGCGGTATGCATAATGTTGAAAATGCGATAGCAGCGATTGCTGTAGCCAGTTCTTTGGGAATTGAAAATGAAAAAATCAAAGCGGCTGTCGAAAACTTCAAAGGGGTGAAAAGAAGATTTGAGTATGTTATCAAAAATGAACGATTGGTTTTTATCGATGATTATGCTCATCACCCGGAAGAGTTAAGGGCTTTGATAAACGGAGCAAAGACTTTATTCAGGCAAAAAAAATGTACAGTGATTTTTCAACCGCACTTGTACACAAGAACAAGAGACCTGGCGAATGAGTTTGCCGAAGTATTGGATCTGGCAGATGAAGTGATTTTGTTGCCAATTTATCCTGCGAGGGAATTACCCATTGAAGGAATAAGCAGTGAAATGGTGTTGGAAAAGATGAGTATTGGGAAAAAGCAAGTTATAGAAAAAGAAGAAATAGTGAATTGGGTAAAAAATGATTTTGCCAGAACATTGAATAAGGAGTTTGGCGAAATAATAATAACTGCTGGTGCAGGTGATATAGACATGTTAATTGAATCAGTAAAAAATGAATTAAAAGATTTGTAATAAGTGAATGCAAAAACGACCATAAGGAAAATTTTATTCATAGCTATCTGGCTTTGCATTGGCGGAGTTATGGTCACATTGTTATTAGCTGCAATCACCAAAAAGAATAATGGTATTTGTAAGGGCTATACAATTACAATAGAAGGCGCAAAGAATAATCTCTTTATCGATTCAAAAGATGTAGAGCAGTTATTATTTAAAGCAACAATGGGCCCTATAAAAGGCGACCCTATTGCTTCGCTAGATCTGTATCAATTAGAGCAAATGCTTAGAAAGAATAATTGGATTGAAGCAGCTGACCTGTATTTTGACAATAAGGACATACTACATATTTCAGTAACTGAGAGTGAGCCGTCTGCAAGAATTTTTACAACTGAAGGGAATTCATTTTACCTAAACGGAAACGGTAAAAAAATGCCGCTTTCAGATAAAATGAGTGCAAGAGTTCCACTGTTCACTGGATATATTGATAAGCAAAAAATGAATGCTGCAGATAGTTTGTTTTTAAAAAAGATGACAACGATCGCCAATTTTATTGCTGCTGATTCATTTTGGATTTCGCAGGTTGCACAAATCAATATCACTAATGATAAGGAATTTGAAATGGTACCGCTCGTTGGTAATCACTTGGTAAAATTGGGCAATGGGGAGCATATAGAAAGGAAATTAAATCGTCTGATGGTCTTCTATAAGCAGGTGCTTAGTAAAGCCGGCTTTGATAAATATAAAATAATAGATGTACAGTATAAAGGGCAGGTTGTTGTTTCGAATAATACCGGAGATACAAAAGTCGACTCTATTCAATTAAGAAGAAATGTCGAAAAATTATTGAAGCAATCAGAAGATGCCGAAAAGGCAACAGCAGTTAAAGTATTGCCTGCGATTATAAAGCTTGAAAAAGATTCCGTATTAACTAATGATCCTGAGTTAATAGAGCCAAAATCGAATACAACTGAAAATAAAAATAATACAATTGATAAGAAGCCATCAATAAATGAGACTGAAAAACAGAAAAAAGAAACACCAAAAACAGATATAAAAAAAGATAAACCCAAACCAGAACAACGAAAACCAAAAGCGGTAATGCCGCCAAAAGTTCCTGTTGAAAATGAAAATGGTCATGGGTATAATTAATAAATGATTTCGAAAAAACAACAACAACTAAAAACAACAACTAAAAACAACAATTATGAACAACGAACAACCCATTATTGTCGGCTTGGACATCGGAACTACCAAGATTGCAGTAATTGCCGGAAGAAAAAATGAATTCGGCAAACTGGAAATCTTAGGTTTTGGAAAAGCCAACTCCAACGGTGTAAAGCATGGACAGGTGCTTAACATCGATGAAACAATTAAAGCAATCAGAAGTGCTTTGGAAAATTGCTTTGCTTCTAATCCCAATCTTGATGTAAGTGAAGTGTATGTCGGCATTGCCGGTCATCACATCAAAAGCCTGCAGACAAGAGGAGATATTGTAAGGCAAGTGACTGAAGAAGAAATCACACAAAAGGAAATTGATCAATTGATCGCTGATCAGTACAAAACGTATATTCCGGCAGGCGATCAGATCATTGATGTAATACCACAGGAATTTACCGTCGATAATTTTCAGAACATACCAAATCCGATCGGATACGGTGGTGTAAAGATTGGTGCAAATTTTCACATCATTACTGGTGATAAGAATGCGATCAAAAACATAAATCGTAGTGTAGAGAAATCTGGATTAATAACGAAAGATTTAGTGTTACAGCCATTAGCTTCTTCTTCTGCAGTAATGGGACAAGAAGATCTGGAAGCTGGTGTTGCGATTGTAGATATCGGTGGCGGTACTACAGATCTTGCGGTATTTTATGAAGGAATATTAAAACATACTGCAGTCATTCCATTTGCAGGCGAGAATATTACCAACGATATAAAAACTGGTTTGGGTGTTTTAAAAACGCAGGCGGAGCAAATGAAAGTGCAATTTGGTAGTGCATTGGCAAATGAGGCGAAAACAAATGCATATATCACCATTCCAGGATTACGGGGAATGCCGGCAAAAGAAATCAGTGTAAAAAATCTGGCAAATATTATACAGGCAAGAATGAGTGAGATCATGGATTTTGTTACCTATCACTTAAAGCAGGTTGGATTAGAAAACCGAATGTTGAATGGTGGTATCATTCTTACTGGTGGTGGTTCTCAATTGAAGCATCTTATTCAATTGACAGAATATGTTACTGGCTTACCTGCAAGAATTGGTTTTCCAAATGAGCATTTGGCAGGCGGACATATCGAAGAATTAGCTAAGCCAACTTATTCTACTTGTATCGGACTTATATTAAAAGGGTATGATGATTTTGAGCATAACCGTAAAATGTTTGAGAAAGAGTATAAAAAGATGGATGTGCCTTCAGCATTAAGAAATAGTGGAACGGAAGAAGTTGTAGTAGAAACGGAAGAAGAAATTAACGAGAAAGAAATGAATCGAAGAAAAAATCTTACGGGCTTCTGGGGCAAATTCAAAGACAGAATCATTGATTTATTTAAAGAGGAAGAAGATAAACATTTATAAAACCAAAAATCAAAAATCCAAAATCAAAATAGTAATCTTTTGATTTAATATAACTAACCCAATTATCAACTGCTTCGGAGGTCCCGTTTTATAAGGGATTAAGCGGGGCTTCAAAATTCAACATTATGATACATTTCGATCTTCCTAAAGAAAAATCATCGATACTTAAAGTAATAGGAGTTGGTGGCGGCGGGGGCAATGCTGTCAACTTTATGCATAGCCAGGAAATAGAAGGCGTCAATTTTATTATATGTAACACAGACTCACAGGCACTGGCAAATAGTGGAATTCCTAACAGAATTCAACTTGGGCCACACCTTACACAAGGCCTGGGTGCCGGTGCCAATCCTGAAATTGGTCGTCAGGCTACTGAAGAATCGCTGGAGGAAATAAAAAAGATATTGGAAGTAAATACCAAGATGGCTTTCATCACTGCAGGAATGGGTGGTGGTACAGGTACTGGCGGTGCGCCCATCATTGCTAAAATTTGTAAAGACCTTGGCATACTTACCGTAGGTATTGTCACTACTCCTTTTGCATATGAAGGAAAGAAAAGACAGTTGCAGGCAGAAGAAGGAATAAAAACGTTAAAAGGATATGTAGATACATTGCTTGTAATAAGTAATGACAAACTTCGTCATCAGTTTGGTAATTTAAAAATGCGGGAAGCTTTTGAAAAAGCTGACAATGTTTTAGCTACAGCAGCAAAATGTATTACGGATGTAATAAACAGTACCGGTCAGATAAATGTTGACTTTGCAGATGTATGCACAGTAATGAGAGATGGTGGTGTTGCTATTTTAGGTAATGCAGAAGCGTCTGGAGAAAACCGAGCACAAAAAGCAATTGAAGAAGCGATGAATTCACCGTTGCTGAATGACAATGATATCCGCGGAGCAAAATGGATATTGATCAATATTAATTCTGCATCGGGTGAACATGAGTTTACTATGGATGAGGTAGAAGTAATTCAGAATTATTTATTGGAGCAGGCAGGAGAAGATACAGATGTGATTTTGGGAATGGGATATGATAGCACTCTCGATGATAAAATCGGTATCACATTAATCGCAACTGGATTTGAACATAAAGATCCGTTTGCTAAAGTAAAACCAAAAAAAGCTGAGCCAAAACAAGAGGAGAAAATTGTAATGATTTTGGGTAAGCCGGAAGAAACAGCGGCGCCTGTAATTAAGCTGGAAACTACCGACACGGTAGCAGAAAAGGAAATGGAAGTAATGGAAGAAGAGTTGCAAACGCCAGTTATTGAAGATTACTTAATGCCTACATTAGTCGAAGAGGCATCTGTAACTGAAGCTCCGGTAATTGATATGTCGGATATTAAAGAAACAGAAGAGCCCGCAATCATTCATTTCGAATTAGCACCAGAAGAGGAAGAAGTAAAATCACTTCCTGTTGCAGAAAAAGAAAAGGAAAAAGAAAATACGGCTTCAGATAAAGAAGCTAAACCGCAGCAAGAAATCAAACAAACCGATGCTGAGATGATTTCAAGTATAAAGGATCGTGCAACAAACAATGGTGCACAATCTACTGCGGGTGGTTACCTTACAAGGCCTTCAAATATTTATGCAGAAATAAAAACTGAAGCAAAAGCAGCAACAACGCCTGCAGAAAAAACACAAGCACCTTTAAAGAAAGCAGCAAACGAAGAAGAAGAAGAGTTGCTTGATCTGCAAATGCAGTTAGTTGAAAGAAATGATATAGAGGAAGATGAAGCTTCCGTTATACTGCAGGTACAGGAAACAGCTTCTTCTGAAAATGAAACTACAGAGAAGGATGAAGAAGAAGAGCAGCAACGCAGAGCCGCAGAGCGATTACATAAATTGAGAAATTTATCATTTAATGTAAATGCAGCTGATCCCAATAATGAATTTGATACAGTGCCGGCCTATATCCGACGTAATATGGAATTGTATAACAGCAATACGCAGGTCGAAAATTTTTATAGCAGCATCGAAGTAAAAGCAGATAAAAATAATCAGACGCAAATAAGCACTATCAATACTTTTTTAGAAGGGGATAAACCCGATTAACGCAGTTCGTTCCAATGAAGCCTTAGCAAAATGCTAATGTTTTTTAGTTGTTCCCTCCGGTTTCTACCGGAGGGTTTTTTTGTTAAGATTGGCAATCTTATAATCGTTGTAAAATAGAATTATTGCTGTGATAAAGATGCCAATAATTCTTCCAGACTTTTTAAAGTCATTGTAAATCCTTCCTTAAAGCCCATTTCAATCATTTTTTCCATGCGTTCCAGCGATTCATTGTAGATGCTAACACTCAGTGTTGTAATGCCATTATGTTCGCTAAAATTCAGCTCCCATTCAGAACCCGGCAATTCAGGATTTTCATTTTCATCTGCAAATGCATTTAATAATTTGAATTGGGTCTTCGGGCTTATCGAAGTATATTGTTGTACCGACCAGCGTTCCAGCCCTTCCGGGCTTACCATTGCATAAAATCTTCTGCCGCCAACTTCAAAATTCATAACCTTGGTTTTTGATGACCATGGTTTTGGTGCCCACCATTGATCTAATAACTCTTTTTTGGTAAACGCATCCCAAACCAATGAAAGGGTTGCATTAAATTCTCTGTTAATGCTTACAGTCTTTGTTGCTTTATCAACTGTGAAATCGAATAGTAAGTTATTCATTTTTTCTTTTTTTTAATTGTTGATAGTAAATTGTCAAGTTGGTTAAACCGTGTTTCCCAGATAGTCCTAAATTGTTCAATCCATTTATCTATTTCTTTCATTTTTTCAATTTCAAGCGAATAAAATATTTCTCTGCCTTGTTGTTCTTGTTTTACTAATTGGCACTCCGTCAAAATCCTAAGGTGTTTTGAAACTGCCTGTCTTGTAGTGTTGAAGTTTTCTGCAATGGCATTCGGTGTCATTGCCTGTAATGCAATTAAGGTAATAATGGCTCGTCTTGTAGGATCGGCTATGGCCTGAAAAATATCTCTTCGCATATTAAATAGGTTTATCAACAAGGGTGATGATGCCACAAGCAAAGTGTTTAATAGCTACAAGAGTAAATTTTTGCATACTCATTAACTAGTTAAAAATTGACATTCCTTTTCCAATGGCAACTGGGTTTATAATAAATGAAGTTCATCTATTAAATTATTTTTAATTGTGAAACTAATTGGTTGCAAATATATATGCAACTTTTCGGTTTCGCAAATTTATTTTCAATTCTTTATCAAAATAATTTAAAGTGGGTTGGAATTCTCCGCTTGGCAGGTCGGTATAAAATTGATATTATCGTTGAAGCATGGGCTTTGGGGCAGTATTCAGTATACGGTCTGCGCAATTCGCAAATCAATAGTTTATTCCTAAGAGCTTACTGATAAAACCAAGAAGTTTAATAGCGATATCAGGTGGACTTTTGGCGATTATCTCGTTGCGATAATTATTCATGAGTACACTCATATACAGCTTAGTCTTCAGGTTCATTTTAAATTCTTTTCTTTTGTTGTCTGTAAGTATATCAAGCACTTTACAAACGTCTTCAAAATAGTTTTCCATTCCAAATGCAGGCTGGTGAGTGTTGTAAACTTTTACTATTTTTTCTGTCGGATTTCTGAAGGCATGAGTTACACCTTTGGGAACAGTAAGTTTGTCGCCTGTTCTGGCAATTATCCATTTATCTTTTACAAAAAACTCTATTTCGCCTTCAAGCACTTCATATGTTTCTATGGCGTGAGGGTGAATATGCACTAACGGATCTTTCATGTTGCACTTAGGTAATAGTTCCCAATGCAGGTCTAATGATTTTCCGCCTGTATCAGCACCTGACTGCAATACAGTAAACTTCATCCCTATTGGCGTCATGTCAAGGATTTGGTTTTTGTAAGCCATATCTTATAAAATTAAATTGAAAGATTCTACGATTCCTTGCAAATAACGAGAGTGTCTGAAAAACTATTTTGTTGTTTCCAAATATACACAGATTGTCAATAGCGTAAATCGTTGCACCAAATTTGTGAGTAGTAGTATATGAAATAAATAACAGGAAGCTGTCGATATCAAACTTACTTAGTAGATAAGCTGTAAATAGGAGCCAGGGTTTAAAGAATTGAAAAAGGGAAACAGATTAAATAAAAAATTATGTAGTAAATTTTTTCCATATCAAACAGTCTTAAAATCGGTTTACATAGGAACCCCATGTTGCCTGCCGTGTTTGGTGCCAAACTGTTGAATGGAATTGTGTGCTAGTGTCAAGACACTTTTTAGGTCAGTGGATGATTTTAGAACTAAGCGAAGCTGAAAAAATGATTGCCAGTTAATTTTATTTCTTGAATGCCGTTCCAAAAGGCAGGTTATAAGAATAACAATGCATTCCACCACCTTCTGTATTATAACCTTCCATATCTATCTGCACAATCTTCTTACCGGGAAAAGCTTGGGTGAAAACCTTGTATACTTTTTCATCTTTTATGCGCCTGGCCTCCTGCCTCCCTGGTTTCCAGTATTTGGCAGTTACCACTACATTATTGGCAATTATAAAATTGAGATAGCTGGAGGCGGCAATGGTTTTAACCATTTGCCCCGGTTTGGCTCCTACATAATAATCAATGTACCACGGGCTGATATCTTCATACTTCATTTCATACGAACTTATTTCAGCCACAGGCACCCGAATAATCTGGAAGGGTTTACCGTCCTGGTCAGTGGCATTTTTGAGGATAGCATAATTTTCTTCCATCCGGTTGTAATTTTCAAGCGCAATGGAGTCTGTTTTACTTTCCTCTAATGTTGCTTCTGCCAGCATAATGGTAGAGTCATTTATAAAACGGCAAAACTCATCCACATGCCCACCGCATCCCACGGGGTAATAGCCGCCTGGTAAAACCGTAAGCATATCATCTTCCATTACACCTTTTTTCAGCCATATTACTTTTTTTAGGTTTAGTTTTTCGATATGCTCTTTTTCTATTTGCTCCCTGGTGAGGCCGGGATTTCGTTGCAGTTCTAATTGCTCCACCAATACCATCGTTCCTTTGCTGTTATGCTCCTTTGCACCACCTTCCCACACTAATGCAGATTTGCCTATCACAGGGACACTTAGTTCTTTTGCCAGCATAATATCATAATCGCCATATTTTATCCTACAGGAATCTCCTGCCGGCACCAGTCCATAACAGCCGAAGCTAAAGTCAACGGTAGCGAGTTTGCCGCTGGAATTGGCGAGCATCAGCGGAGCTATGTCGGTAGTGGCCCCGGCACCTATTGCTTTGGAATACATCAGGACAATACTGTCCGTATTAACACCCCATTCAATAAGTTTGGATCTTATTAAAGACAGTTGTGAAGTATCACTATAGGTAAAGAGGACTTTTACATGAGGTGTCAGGGCTCTTAACAATGCAACCGTAAGGGTATCATCAGAGGCAGTACCTATTTCGTGAGTGCCAGACCGGAAAGGAAGTATTATATATTCGGAGGCTTCATACTCCGCTACCAGGCGATAGCTTGTATCAGTTTTTGATCTGTTACATGCAATTATGCTTATGGCTAAGGTGAGGACATATATAATTTTCATTGGTTCAATTTTTGAAGTGTGTTCTTATTGTTAAGCCACCACACTTTCCCACTGAGTGGAGAAAGTCTTAAAATAAAATGTCTCTGTGTCAACCAAATTGAAAACCTATTGTGGACAGTCAGTTAAACATGGCAGGCTGAAGTTGAGAAAAGTTACTGCTGTTAATTCGAATGCCGTCAAACCAAAATTGCACAAAACCCCATGTGTACAATGTTTTAATCTATCAATTTATTTAACTTCTTTCTCGTCTCAGAATTTTCTTTTATAGTTAATGCTTTTCTGAAATTTTCAATGCTTTTTGGCTTATCGCCAATGGCTACAAAATAATCTCCATAAGCATTATAGGCATTAAAACTTTCAGGATAACTGTCAATATACAATTTAAAACAACCTTCTGCTTTTTTAAACTGTTTAAGTCGCAATAATCGATAGGCTTCAGCATTAAGCTGTTTTTCTGGTAAAAAAATTTTATATCCAAGTTCCTCAGAAACTTTCTTAAAATGAAGATCTACTGCACTTGCAATATCAAAAGTAGAATCATTGTACTCTTTTTGAGAAAAAGCAAGGCTTAAACGATACTGTTTAAAAATAAAACGTAACCCATCATACTCAGTAATTAATGGTACAGAGCCATGACTATCATCTTCATAATATTTGCTTGAATAGCTAAGCCCTTTAGGGTTTTGGCTTTTGATATATTTATCCATTTCCAAGATAGATCGAATATGAATTGTTCCACTCGAAGTATCGTTTATCACATCATTTACATTCATGCCCTTTTCCATTGTATTAGCAATACCAACAAACAATTTTTTACCAGCAAAATTATTTTGCAATAGTGCCTGCTTACTTGCCATTAATAAATTCTGCTTGTCCCACCACATGCTTGGGTCAATAGATATATATGAATTGAATAATTCAGTATGATTTAGCAATGCATTTATAACTGTTAAACCACCGAATGAATGGCCTATCAACATTTTATAAGGTTGTGTAGGATAGGTTGAATCAATATAAGGGATTAACTCTTTTTCTATGAAAGACATAAATTGTTCACCGCCACCAGAAGAAGTCTTAGATGTGTCACTAGGGTTTCTAGTAGGTGTTAAATCCCTTGTACGATTTGTATTTGGAATACCAACAACTATCATTTCAGGAAAGGTTGAACTAGCACTCTGTTGCTGAAGCATACCAACTATTGAAGAAAAATGAGCGTTTCCATCCAACAAATAAACAACAGGGTAACGTTTAGGCAAAAACAAGCTATCGGTAATGTCTATTGGTATATGTATCCAAACCTTTCTTTTTTCATTCAAGATTTTTGAATGAATACTATCAATAGTACCAATTAATATTTTATTGTCTAGCTGTGCAGTCGAATGAAGGCAAATCGAACTTATTAAAAATGAAATAAATAATTTTTTCATTAAGGTTTTTTTTTGAGTTAAAATATCGTACAACGTTCAGGGCTTTGCTTTCGGCTTGTTCCCTATAGCTTTCGGGAAAAAATGTCAAGCCAGGCACCACAGTCAAAGTAGTTACTAAAATACAGAATATATTCTATCGATGAATTGTGTTGGGTCTAGCCGAACCTGCCTGCCGGCATACAGGTTGAAGCGGAGAAAAGTTACTGCTGCCTGGCTCGACCTTGCGTCAGCACCTGCTGACACAAAACCCATTGTTATCGAATGTTTTCATAAGTACTCAAATCTTCTTTTATTCTTTTTATATGTTTCTTTGAAATTAATTGTCCATTTTTTATTACTGAAAATATTAATTGAGTTGCAGAAATATTTTCAATCGGATTTCTGTCTAGAATGACCAGATCAGCAATTTTCCCAATTTCCACTGTGCCTAAAGAATCAGTCATATTCAGAAATTTTATTGGATTAATTGTTGCAGTTTGCAAAGCTTCAAACGGTGTTAATCCTGCATCAACAAATAATTCTAATTCTTTATGAAGGCTATATCCAGGTATTCCTCCTTCACATGCACAATCGGTTCCAGCCATAAAAGGAATCCGTTCCTGGTGCATTTTTTTGACAAGAAGCTTTTGTGTAGCCCACCAAAGGCTATCGCTTTTTCTTTCTTTAGAAGTTAAGATTAGTTTTTTTGCTACATAATTATCAAAAGCTTCTCGTACCGATTCAGGAAGTATTCTCCTTCTTTCACTATTCACAAAAAGTGAGTCTCTAATGGCTACTTTAGCCCATTCTACTGTCAATGTGGGTACAAGCCAGGTTTTGTTTTTTTTAAATGCTTGTATCACATCAGCGTTCTGCTCAAATTGTTTCAACCCCCATTCAATATCTGTCTTAGACCAATCATCTTCTTTGAAAAACCTCAAAACCTCTTCACGGTTGTCAGTAAAACACAACAGTAATGGGTCACGAATATGTTCTATGCTGCGATGTCCTGCATTCGATGCTTCTATAAGCGAAACTGTTTTAACGGGTACATGTCCTGCAATTGACAGCCCTGATGCTTTTGCTTCCTTGGCAAGAGCCAGATAAGTATCAAGTGGAATGTCTTCATAAACCTTGATAAAGTCAACACCAAGCTCCTTTAATTTTCTAACTGCATTTTGGGCACTTTCAGGTGTATTAATATTTATACTGGTAGGCCATCCTGTATTGCTTACAGGAGGCCCGCTAAAAAACATTCGTGGACCAATTAATAAGCCTGACTGTATAAGCTTACGCCAAATCATTAATTTTTCAAGTCCAATTGATTCGCAACCATTATTAGCATTTATTGCTGCACCACCCATATCCCTGATTCCCGTAACACCATTAATGATAAATAATTTGAGGTAAGAGGAATCAGCAGTGTGCACATGCATATCCCATAGTCCGGGGATAATAAATTTACCTTTTCCATTTATTACTACTGCATTATTTGTTTTAATAGATCTTTTTGAAATTTTCTGAATTTTTCCGTTTGAAATGAGAATCGTCCTGCCGTATTGAATTTCATTGTTGTTTACGTCAATAATATTAATGTGCTTAATCAATAAATCCTGAGTATGCCCTATAAAAACGGAAAAAGAAAATAATAAAAGAAAAAATCCTTTCATATGTGAGCTATTAAATGTCCGCTAACGTTAGGACTTGCTGCTGTGCTGGATTTTATAATGTCCAGCCATGTACTGAAGCCCAATTGAAAAACTAAAGTACATAATATATTCTATCGATGAGTTGCGTTGGGTTGAGCCCGGACCTGCATACCGGCAGGCAGGCTGAAGCTGAGAAAAGTTACTGCTGCCTGGCTCGACGTTGCGTCAGCCCCCAGCTGACGCAAAACCACATGTTGGTTGCTGTTCTTCTCACGAAAGGTATTCTGTAATTTTTTTTGATTTTGTCTTGTCCAATTTTAGTATTTAACTCTAACGGATATTTTTTAATCAGTAATTAAAAAACATATTCTGAATTTTATTCTTGTCGCTTGTTGTAGATAAGGCTAGCATTAAAAGTATTCTTGCCTTTTGAGGATTCAAATTATCCGACACAATTGTACCAAGTTTGGAATCGTCAAACACACCAACATATTGGGTAGAAACTCTCCCCGAAACTACTCTTGATGACCGAACTACTAGAATATCTTTTTTAACGGCATTTTTTACCGATTCTAATATGGCTTTATCAAAAGAACCACCGCCAGTTCCTGCTATAATTATTCCCGAAACTTTGTTATCGATAAAAGCATTTATTGCAATATTTGAGGCACCGGCATAAGCGTAAACAATTTCAACATTGGGTAACGAATCAAGTTTACTGACATCAAAAGCAACAGAACTCCCGTGCTTGTTTAGAGTCTGAGTATTGTAAAATACTTTCGAATCATATACCTGTCCTATTGGACCCGTATTTGGCGATGAAAATGCGTTCACATTCGTCATGCTTGTTTTTACTACATTTTTGGCATCATAAATATTTTCGTTAAAATAAAGCAATACACCTTTGCCTTTACTGCTGGTATCAATTGCTACAATGATGGCATCATATAAATTTTTAGACCCGTCAGCACTTATGGCTGTTGCTGGTCGCATGGCGCCAGTTAAAACAACTGGCTTTTCTGATTGAACAGTAAGATTCAAAAAATAAGCAGTTTCCTCTTGTGTATCTGTACCATGGGTTATTACAATTCCATCAGCTTCATTTTTGGCAAATATTTCATTGATGCGTTTTGCTAGTCTAATCCAAATATCAATGGTCATATCATAACTTCCTATTGATGCTATTTGCTCTCCTTGAACAATGGCTTTTTGAGTAATAGAAGGAATGTTTTTGAGCAATTCTTCTATTGGAATTTTGGCTGGAACATAGCCTGCCTTATCTGAATTGGGTTGTTGTCCAGCAATGGTGCCACCCGTTGATATTATAATTACACGGGGCAAGGTTTGTGCTGTTGCATAGAAAGTCCAGATTGAACAAAAAAATATTATCAGCAATTGTTTCATGTCTTGAGTCGTGTTTGTATGATGTTAATTTATACCGATAGTAAACGATAATTGGCAAACTGAGAATAGTAACCAACGGTTTGGGGCTTGGCGAAGAAAGGGAATTAAAAGCACAAATGTTCAGTTAAGTAAAAATGTTCAATAGAATTTCAAATGTTGAGGTTAGCACTTCTGCCCCTTTTTCGCTAAACCCTTCCTATGTTGTTAGCTGTTCGTTGTTTTTTTGTTCAAGCTCTAATCACTTATTGTTTTTAAATTGTTGAAATGCCAAAAATGCTATCCAAATCGCAACAATTCCAATTATAATATATCCGTTTTGTGATAGGTCAAACAAACTTAATAAAATTATAGTCAAACTTCCTAAAACCCAAAGCAAATCAAGTATGCAAATTAAATTTACTAATTTTTTATTTCCTAATTGTTTGCTCGAAACGAACCATACAAAAATTGAAAAGATAATAAGGTTGATGCCAATGACAAGAAAGACATAAGCGTCTTGAATATTAAAAATGTCGTTTAAAAGGCTTGAAAATGCAAGCATTGTCAAACCACTTAGTGCAGAAAAAACACTATTTAGAGTGAGGTATTTTTTTAATTCATTCATCATTTTAATTTTATTTGTGCTTTAATTTTTCTTGGGTGTGGTTTTCCGTTTTCAGCATAGTATCCAAAATCTTCAACCATTTCTTGTGCAATTTTGTTAAGCTTCATTTTCATCATAGGTTGCATAACAAAACCCATAATTCCTTTAAAAATGAACTCCATTTTTATTTTTAATTTTGTTTTGTCAGCACTTGTACTGATAAGTTGCCAATTATTTGTGGCGGTTTTTACCATACTTGGCATTCCTTCTGTAACGATGTATGATAAATGAAAATCATTGTCAGAGTAATGTGTTAGTTTTTCTCTGATGTTTCCCATTACTGTTTGACAGGCTCTTTCATCGCATTGCGTTGTCGCCATTTGCTTACCCTGTCCTTCGGAATGATTTACACCTGATGCCCATTTGTGGGGATGTGCAAAGTCGTGTCCCAATATTTTCCAAACATTTTCTATTGAATTTTGGATTTCAATTTCTTTTTCGATTACCATATTTATTATGTTTTAAAATATGGTTCAAAGTTGAGAAAATTTCAAATTTTTAAATTTTCTTATCGGCTCAAATGTTTGTCTTTTTGGCTCAAACGGTATTCAGATGGCGATTTTCCATATTGTCGTTTAAATGCTTTGTCAAAATTTGATATCGTTTCAAAGCCACTTTCATAGGCAATTTCAGAAATGGATTTTGATTTTATTTGTATCAAGGTTTCGGCTTGTTCTAACTTTTTAAGTAGAAAATATTTTGCTGGACTTTCCTTATAATTTTCAGTGAATTTTCTTTTGAAAGTTGCTAAACTCAAACCACATAAATAGGCAAGTTCTGTCAATGCAAGATTTGTATATAAGTTTTGCTGAATAATTTCTTTGAAATTGTATTCGTGAGGAACAAAGAGCGAATGAACAAATTCATTTATTGATTTTGCTTTTTCACTTTTACTTAATAAAATCAATAATTCTTTGAGTTTGTTTACGATTAAATTATCGTCTGCCAATGTTGGGTTGCCGAGCATAAAGTTTAGGCTGTCCACAAAAGACTTCATCAAAGGTTCAATGTTGATTTTAGAAGCGTCTTTTTGTTGCTGAAACCCTTTTAATGAAAGGTCGGTTTGAAAAAAGTCTTTAACGATGTCAGGATAAAAAAAAGCACCAACTACCGAAATGATTTCGTTACCTAATTCTTGGTTTATACTTACATTTTCGATGAAATAGTTGCCACATTTAGCAAGCATTGCATCGCCTTCATTAAATGTCAAAAAGTTTGTTGGCGTCCTAAAATGAAAAGCTCCTTTGGTCAAAAACAAAAAACAGGCTTCGTCTTCCGAAAATACTTTGGGAACTCGTTTGAATTTTGAAGACATTATCAGTCGTTCAAAAAC
>JAHEMM010000043.1:0-12467 GCA_024643655.1 Chitinophagaceae bacterium
TTACTGTAGGTAAAACTTGCACTGGCATTAAGTTTAAGTTTCTTTGTAATTGTTACCCCATTCCAGCTGCTTATTTCAAATTCTTTTCTACCACTGATATTTTCCCAGGTAATTTGTGTTTTTCCATCAGGTAATAAAGTTCTTACCTGACTAAAAATATCTTCAACAATATTATACCCAAGTCCGAGGTTGACAAAATATTTTGATTTCGTTCGACCTGCTACAAAATCGAAGTTATGAGATGAAGAGGCTTCTAATTTTTCATTACCAAACCTTACATTATATGGATCAGCATAATCGATAGCTGGATTTAGTTGGGTAATACCGGGTCTGTTTATACTACGCCGGTAAGCTACTGTCAAACTTAGTTTTTCCTTCCATGTCTTATTAATATTTGCAAATGGTAACCAGGTATAGTAATCATTCTTTACATTTTTATTTTCTTTTAACAATTCAAACCAGATATCTGTACGCTCCAAAGCTGTGCCGGTAGTGAAACTAAAATCTGATCCCAATACCTGCTTTATCGAACCACGAACATTCGACACAGTTTGATGAAACAAAAAATCATTACTTAATAATTCAGATCGTTCCATAAAACCTTCTGGTTTCTTTTTATAACTGGCATCTACAATAACATGATTATTTGATCGGTTGAATAAAGTGCCTATTGAAACAGATGTTTTCTGATTCGCAAACATTTTATCATAGTTTACTCTTATACTGTAGTTATTGATTCTTGTTGCATTAATTTGCTGTTGTGTAGAATCTATGCCGTTAGGAGTATAGTCAGGATTAAAAAATTCCTGATAAAAAAATCGATCATTATTATTTGATGAAAAATTATAACTACCAATAATTCTCAATTTCTCACCAGGCTTACCTTTCCATAAGTAACTAAAACTAATATTTGGACTATAATTATCACCCAGACTATTTACTTGTCGTTCACTTAACCTCCACAACGCATTGAAACGATTAATATTTTGATATTCAGTAATGTTTGAATTGTCATATGAATTCTGATTGTAGTTCAATACAATATTGATACTATTGTTTTTATTGAAATCATAATCAAGATTAGCCCGAAAACTTGGTCTCAGATTTTTATTTGTATAATTATTTGTTGTATTAAAAAAGTTGGAAGAGTCGGCATAAACATTATTTCTGATAGAATAACCATTTCCAAAATACCTGTTAATACCACCGCCAGCATTAATATTAAATGCAAGTCCTTGTTTACGATAAGAAAAACTTCCATTAGCCTTAAGTTCACCTCTTGTCCCTGCCGAAAAGGACAATCTTCCCCCCTTTCCAACCTTTCCTTTTTTGGTAACTATATTGATCACCCCACCCTGTTCATTAGCATACTGAGGCGGTGGATTTGTCATTACCTCAATTTTATCAATTGAGCTTCCCGGCATTGACTCCAACAAATCTTGTAATTGCTGCAAATTCAATTCAACTGGTTTATCGTCAATTAATATTTTGGGTTCTTTACCTCGTACAGTAATTTTTCCATCAGCATCTTTTGCAACCAGCGGTACATTATTTAATAAATCACTTGCATTGCTTCCCGCTGCAATAGCTGATTCGCCAACATTGAAAGTAATATTTCCTTCCTTAGATTCTATCAATGGCTTTTCAGCATAGATAATCACTTCATTCAGGTTTTCTGAATTTTTAGGTTTTAGTATGAGATCTGAAAGTTTGAAGTCAAATCTTTCTGTTCTAAAATGTATGCTATCGATATTCATCGTTTGCATACCAACAAAATTGATGCGTAGTCTGTAATAACCAAACGCAAGGTTTTCAAAATTGAATTCCCCATCTTTATTGGTCTGTGTGCTCTGATTTAGTGAGCTGTCATTTAAAGCAATCACTGCTACAGTAGCACCTTCTGTTGCATTATGCTTTTCATCCATTACATTTCCTGATAATATACCCGGTTTTAACCCTTGTGAAAAAGAGCTAAGACAACAACAAAAAAGGATTAGAAAAAGGAGATTTATTTTCAACACAAAAAATTAGACGCAAATATATTCCTCAACTTGCTAACTAATTGAAATTGAGAATACTAACAAGTGAAAGCAGGATTCTAAAAAACAAAGATTTCTGACATACTGGCGCAAATAGAAGGCTTATTAGTATATTTGCCGTTCTAATTTTAGTTACATGATTGACTATGTGTCAGATAGAATTGGGCTAACAGATCAGCAAAAACACGACGAAACAAGGCAGGGTGAAGCTTATGCGCCTTTTTCCGATGATCCAAACCTCTATAAAAAAAGATTTTTTATAGAAAGTTATGGTTGTGCAATGAATTTTGCGGATAGCGAAGTGGTAGCATCTATATTAAATAATAATGGGTTTGGCGCCACAAAAATCCTTGAAGAAGCAGATCTCATTTTAATCAATACATGTTCCATCCGGGAAAAAGCGGAGCTAACAATTCGAAAAAGGCTCACTGAGTTCAGATCATTAAAGCAAAAGAAAAAAGGCTTATTAGTTGGTGTTTTAGGTTGTATGGCGGAGCGATTAAAATCAAAACTCCTGGAAGAAGAAAAGTTGGTTGATATTGTTGTGGGACCCGATGCTTATCGTTCACTTCCGTCATTAGTTGAAGAAGCCGAAACTGGCCAAAAGGCTGTAAATGTTTTATTAAGCCGTGACGAAACCTATGGTGATATTTCTCCTGTTCGGTTAAACAGTAATGGTGTTACTGCTTTTGTAAGCATAATGCGAGGTTGCAATAATATGTGTTCATTTTGTGTTGTGCCCTTTACCAGAGGCAGAGAAAGAAGCCGGAGTGCTGAAAGTATCATTGCAGAATGTAAAGACTTATTTGAACAAGGGTTTAGAGAAGTTACATTGCTTGGACAGAATGTTGATAGTTATTATTTTCAAGATGAGCAAAATGAGATTACTGTAACATTTGCAATGCTGCTTGAAAAAGTAGCGTTAATCTCTCCTTTACTAAGAGTTCGGTTTTCAACTTCACATCCAAAAGACATTACGGATGAAGTCCTATTCACAATTGCTAAATACGAAAATGTTTGCAACTATATTCATTTGCCGGTTCAAAGTGGCTCAACAAGAATTTTACAATTAATGAACCGGACGTATACCAGAGAATGGTATATGGCAAAAATTGATAGAATAAAAGAAATTATACCTGATTGTGGAATAAGTGCAGATATTATAACAGGATTTTGTACTGAAGAAGACAGTGACCATAAGGATACATTAAGTATTATGAAATATGCTAATTACCATTATGCTTATATGTATTACTATTCTGAACGACCTGGAACATTAGCACAAAAAAGATATACTGATGATGTGCCATTGGAAACAAAAAAGAACAGATTGTACGAAGTAGTAGCGTTGCAAAATAAACTTTCCTTAGAAAGTAATGAGAGAGACTTAGGCAAATCATTTAAAATTTTAATTGAAGGCGATAGTAAGAAAAGTGATACTGACTGGATGGGAAGAAGTTCACAAGGCAAAGTATTTGTATTTCCGAAAGAGGATTACAAATTTGAAAAAGGTGATTACGCATTCGTTGAGGCAATCAGTTGCACACAAGGTACATTACTTGGAAAAATAATTAAATAAAACAGAAAGGACAGTGATATGGATATTCAAAGTATAAAAAACAGATTTGGAATAATTGGAAATGCTCCTGCATTAAATTATGCATTGCAAGTAGCAACACAAGTTACGAATACTGATCTTACAGTTTTAATAAATGGAGAAAGCGGTGTAGGTAAAGAAGTTTTTTCGCAGATTATACATACACTTTCACCAAGAAAACACAACCCATTTATAGCTGTGAATTGTGGCGCTATTCCAGAAGGAACAATTGACTCTGAATTATTTGGCCATGAAAAAGGTTCTTTTACCGGTGCTGCCGATTCCCGCAAAGGTTATTTTGAAACTGTAAATGGCGGAACAATTTTTTTGGATGAGATTGGAGAATTACCATTGGGTACACAGGCAAGGTTACTCCGTGTTTTGGAAACAGGTGAATATATCCGTGTAGGTTCTTCCAAAGTTCAAAAAACAGATGTGAGGGTAATTGCAGCTACGAATAAAGACCTGTTGCAGTTAGTGCAGGCAGGAAGATTCAGAGAAGACCTTTACTATAGACTTAGTACAGTACCAATCAGAGTCCCTTCATTACATGATAGACCAGAAGATATTCATATTCTATTTAGAAAATTTGCAGCTGATTTTGCCGATAAATATAAAACAGCACCGGTTCAATTAAATGAGGAAGCAAAACAACTGTTAATAAACTATCCATGGCCAGGTAATGTGCGGGAATTAAAGAATATTGCAGAGCAGATTTCGGTTCTTTCTCAGGACAAAATGATTACTGCAAAAGATCTTACTAAATTTCTACAACCTTATTCAAATAACAGAATGCCTGTATTGGCCGCCACAAATGGACATAGTCATGAGTTTGCTAATGAAAGAGAAATATTGTACAAACTTTTCTTTGACATGAAAAAAGATGTGACTGAATTAAAAAAAATGTTTCTTGAAGTTTTACAAAATCCAAACATGTCTGCGCAAAGCCAGTCTTTTATTAATGAGTTAAAAGAGTCAGATAATTACAGGATTAATAATGTAGAAAATATACAAACAACCAGGTCTCAGGCATCTTTACAACCTTCTCAACCAGTTTTGCTGAATAATGATATTCATGATCATTTAGAAGTCGAAGAAAGTTTAAATATTGTTGATAAAGAAAGAGAATTAATTATAAAAGCTTTAAAAAAGCATAAGAGTAAAAGAAAAGATGCGGCTTTGGATCTTGGAATAAGTGAACGAACTTTGTATAGAAAATTAAAAGAATACGACATAGAAGACTAGATGAAAATATTAAAAAACATATTAGTGCTGCTCATACCAGTTACGCTAGGCTTTTTTACTTTTTTAAGTAATAGCAGTTGTAACATTTATAAATTTAATGAAGCCACTATTCCTGACAGTATTAAAACTGTGAAAATTGAACAAATTATAAACAAGGCCCGATATGTCAATCCACAACTAAGTCAGCAATTATCTGACAAGCTTCGTCAAAAAATTATTGGACAAACAAGGCTTTCGCAAACTAACAGCGATAATACAGATTGGCAAATTAGCGGGTATATTAGTGAATATAATTTTAGCACTTCTGCAATATCCGGGCAACAAGTAGCAAATAATAGGCTAACTGTGTCTGTTCGCATTACTTTAAATGATCGAAAAGCGGATAAAGTAACTGATTACGATGTTTCAAGAAGTTTTGAATTCAAAGGGAATCAGTCATTTCAGCAAGCAGAAGCATCACTTGGGGATGAAATAGTTCGTACCCTTACCGATGAAATATTTAATAAGCTTTTTTCTAACTGGTAATCAGTCCTTATCTTGTTATTATGAATGTTCAGATCGATCAATTGGTAAAATCATTATTAGAGAAAGATTCGTTAGACCATTGCAGTCTGCAAGAGGTTAAAGAATTTGCTGAAAATAATCCCTATTTTGGTGCAGCACAATTATTATTAACCAAAAAGATGCAAATTGAAAAGGCTGAAGAATACAATGAACAATTGCAAAAAACATTCACCTTTTTTCATAATCCACTTTGGGTTAAAAAAATACTAGACGATTCTGGTAATGCCACAATCACTGAAAAGAAAACAGTACCTAACAATGATAGTGTTCAGGACTTAATATCATCACCCCCTGTTCAGGCTGAAACATTAGAAGATAAAGTTATTCAACCGGATCTTGAACCAGACGCAACTGATTTTATAGTAAAAGAATCAGCTGAACCATTAACTGAACTGCCTACTTTCAAATTTGAGCCAGTAAGTCCAGCCAATAATGATTTACTTTTTGAACCCTTCCATACTGTTGATTACTTTGCTTCTCAAGGCATAAATTTTAAAGAAGAGGAAAAACCTGCAGACAAATTTGGACAACAGTTGAAAAGTTTTACTGACTGGTTGAAAACTATGAAAAGGCTACCAGTAGTTGAAGAAAGCGGTTCAGAAAAGCCTATTGCAGAGAAAAAAGTGGAAGAATTGGCCGAACATTCGATAACAGAAAGAGATGTTCTAACGATTGCAATGGCTGAGGTTTGGGAAAAACAGGGTAATAATGCTAAAGCAATTGACATTTATAACAAATTAAGTTTGCTTGAACCCTCTAAAAGTCCTTATTTTGCAGCGAAAATTGAGGAACTAAAGAAAATAAATTAACATGACAACCTTATTCATAATACTTATTGTTATTGCATCTGTAGGCCTGGGATTGATTGTTTTAATACAAAACCCAAAAGGTGGCGGTTTGGCTGGTAATATTGCAGGCTTCAGTAGCCAATTCATGGGTGTAAAACAAACCAATGATGTACTTGAAAAAGGCACCTGGATTTTTGCCGGAATTGTAGGAGCTCTATGTATGCTTTCAGTATTTTTTATCTCAAAGACTCAATCAAGTGTCCCAGATAGATCTGGAGATGTAAAAAGTGCTCCAGTTCCTGCAAGTACTCAGCCAGTATCACCTAATACTTTACAGCTGGATCCAAATAATTTACCGGCACCTCCTCCACAAACACCATAATAATAAATTCACTATAATTTACGAAACCCTGTCGCATAGGCAGGGTTTTTTTATTTATATTGAATGCTGCAAAGTTTAATTTTTGTTTATTAACTCGAAATTCAAAACATGAAGAAAAAAATAATTATTGGAATCATATTTTTTTTAATGGCAATTGGAGGGTTGATTGGCTATAAGATTTTTGGACCAGCAACTTCTGGCAATTCAAATGAATTCTTTTATATAAAAAAAGACGATACGTATGAAAATGTGAAAAAAGGATTAATTGAACAAAAATTCCTTAAAAATACTACCTGGTTTACTTATGCTAAAAAGATACTTAGCTACAATACAATAAAACCAGGCAGATATAAGATAAACAAAGGGATGAGCTTGTTCAATCTGGTACGAATGCTAAAGAATGGAAATCAAAGCAAGCTAAATCTTGTTATTACTAAAATCAGAACAAAAGAAGACCTTGCAAAAAAAACAGGTAAAATGTTTGAATTTGATTCATTACAAATGATCAACTATTTAAACGACACTGTAATGTTGAAAGAATTTGGTCTTGATTCTAATACAGTAATGGCAATAGTAATGCCTTATACATATAGTGAAACATGGAATAGCACCCCAGCTAAAATTTTGGAACAGTTCCATACTGCGTATAAAAAATTCTGGACAGCTGAAAGAAAAGTAAAAGCAGATGGTCTTCGTCTTACACCATTGCAAGTTGTTACAATCGCATCCATTGTTGAAGAAGAGACGAATAATAAAGCAGATAAATATAATATTGCAAGTACATATCTTAATAGAATAAGAGTAGGTATGAAACTACAAGCAGATCCGACTGTAAAATTTGCGATGAAGAATTTTGCATTAAAAAGAGTAACCGGTATCCATTTAAAAACAGACTCAAAGTTTAATACATACATGTACGCAGGTATTCCTCCTGGCCCCATTTGTACACCTTCCATTGAATCTATCGAAGCTGTTTTGAATGCACCAAAAACAGACTACCTCTATTTTGTTGCTAGTCATAAATTTGATGGTTCCAGTATTTTTACCAGTAATTATAATGACCACTTAAAATATGCAAGAATGTATCAACAGGAATTAACAAGGAGAATGGATTCAACAAAAAAAACAAAGGAAAATAAATAATGTCGCTATTTAATAAAATAGGAACAAAGATTGGCAACTCTATACCAGTAAAATTTTTAATAGATAGAAGTAAACAAACTTCATTTCCCGGCTTCAGAGGAATTCCATTTTATGATGTTGTAATATTTTTTATTTCGCAAGTTAAAAAAGTTGGAATGACAGAAAGAGCTTCAGCAATTTCATTCAACTTTGTAATGGCGATTCCGCCAGCATTAATATTTTTATTTACTTTATTACCCTTCATTCCTATAACTGATCAATTTGAAAATCAACTTTATGGTTTAATCAAAGATGTTATACCGGGAGAAAAAGATCATGAAAACTTAATTGGTTTTTTACAAGACTTTATTAACAAACCAAGAAACGGTTTATTATCAATAAGTTTTATTTTATCAATGTTCTTTTCTTCAAATGCAATGATGGGTATAATGCGATCATTTGATAAAAATTATCTCGGATTTAAAAAAAGAACAGGACTACAGGTAAGAGGTGTAGCATTAAAGATCACACTAATCCTTTTTATGTTGGTCTTTGTATCAATACTTCTTTTAATAGGCAGGGAAGCCGTTTTGGAATTGCTGGGTATACAAAGTGAAACTGTCCGATATATAATTCTAAATGCCCGTTGGATAGTAATTGTATTACTTTTTTTCGCCTCCATATCTTTTATTTATAGATATGCACCCGCAGTTCATGAAAAATGGAGATTTATTAATCCCGGTTCAATTCTTGCTACATTTCTGATGTTATTGATGACGTTATTATTTTCCTGGTGGGTAAGCAGATTTGGAACATATAATGAACTCTATGGCTCTATTGGAACCGTACTAATAGTAATGGCACTTATATTTATTAATTCTCTTGTGTTATTAATTGGTTTTGAGTTAAATGTAAGCATCACTTCATTGAAGAAAATTGCAGACGAACGGAAAGATAAATCGCCGGACGGTAAAGAAAAATCTGAATAAATTCCCGAACTTTAATTAATTAATTTGTAATAAATAAAAGCTTATTTATGAAAAAAATAGTTTTCTCCGCTTTACCGCTTATAGCAATTGCTGCTATTACTTTATTTTCAGTGAATGACCCGCTGCCTATTGGTGCTACAATTCCGAAAGCAGATCAAAAAATGAAAGATGTTTCTGGCAATTTAGTTTCATTTAATGAAGCTAAAATGAAAAATGGCTTATTGGTAATGTTCAGTTGTAACACTTGTCCTTATGTAATAAAAAATCAAGAACGGACAAATGAAATAAGTAATTATGCATTGAAAAATAATGTTGGTGTAATAATTTTAAATTCTAACGAAGCCTATCGCAACAATGAAGATTCATATGCTGCGATGAAAGAATATGCTGCTGATCAAAAATATAAATGGCACTATGTTGTAGATCAAAATTCAGTAATGGCTGATGAATTTGGGGCGAACCGTACTCCTGAATGCTTCTTGTTTGACAATACTAACAAACTAGTTTACCATGGCGCAATTGATGACAACCCATCCAATGCAAGTGCTGTTGGCCGAAAGCATCTCGCTTCTGCAATCGATGAAATGAAATCCGGTAAAAGTGTATCAGTAAAAGAGTCGAAATCAGTGGGCTGCTCAATTAAAAGGAATAAATAACTTGACTATTAAAAAATACTTTTAATCCTCCGGAGATCCCGGAGGATTTTTTTTACAAAGATTTATGGAAATTTTTAATGGATGCATCAAAATAATAATAGACTCATAATATTATAAAATCTCCCCACTTTCGGGATCAAAACTAAAGCTTATGCTATCCAGAGAAACAATCAACCGGATTATTATAATTGGATTTATGATCCTGGTTGGATTTTGCCTTGCCAAAGCAATCTATCATAAAAGTGTTATGGGAATAATATTGGCATTAACAAGCCTTGGTGCAGGTATTTATTTTTTATACATAGTAGCAAAAGCCAATGAGGAAATGCCTGCCTATCGGTCAGATAGGAATAGAGAAGAAATTAAATAATATTAGTGTACTATAGCTTTGATTTCATTTTTTAATTGTTCATGAGAGATTTGTTCTTCAACAAAATTCCGGTAGCCGGATTTATTATTGATAAATAAGGTTGACGGTATTGCTCCAGACCATTTCGCATCTATCTTAGGGCAGAAATAATCTGCATTCGTTTCATCTAACCAAACTATACGAGCATTAATATTTCGTTTGGCCGCAAATTTTGCAATACCATCAGGAAATGAAAGGGCAAAATCAAAACTAACCAACAATAGCTGAATACTATCTGCATTTCCTTTTGAAGCATTATAGTTGTTTACTTCTTCCAGAAAATAAGGCAGTTCCTCAACACAAGGCTTACACCAGGTAGCCCACATATTAACGATTAAAGGAGACTTACTATCAGCGATGAACTGTGCAACCTCGGTAATCTTCACACTCTTAATCTCCTGCCCTTGCATTTTTGCAATAACAAAAAATAAAAACAACAATAATAACTTGTATCGCAACATACTCTGACGATTTACTATTGACTACTCACTCTCCTCTTTCTTATTCTCCTCCCATTTTTTAAAAAGTTCCTGATACCTGACGTCATTTAAACTCGGCTGGTTGTACTGTCCCGCATTCATCTTTTGCCTGAATGCTTCATACAAGGTAACGGCACATGCAACACTTATATTTAACGATCTAATTATGCCAACTTGCGGAATAATAAAATTTCCGTCGGCCATTGTTCTTATCTCTTCACTTACTCCACTATGCTCATTTCCAAATATGAGTGCAATGCTTTTTGTAAAATCAATGCTGTGTAAATTTAAGGCATCGCTACTAAGATGTGTTGTTAAAATAGTCGAATAATTCTTTCGTAAAGCTTTAAAACACTCCTCAGCATTTTCAAACTGATGAACGGTTAGCCATTTAACAGCACTCGATGAGCTTTTTGCCCCCCATTTCTTGTGCCGGGGAATCTTTGTATTCAATATATATATATCCTGCACCCCAACAGCATCAGCAGTTCTCATTACTGCCGAAATATTATGCGGATCAAAAACATTCTCCAAAACGATGGTAATATCGCCTTGTCTGCTATTAAGTACCGATGTAAGTCGTTCAGTTCTTTCCGGTGTCATTGAAATTGAAGTTGTTAGATTGCAAACTTCGTTAAATTAAGTATATTTATCAGTGGTTATTAATTATTGAACCACGAAGAGCACCGGGACACGGTGTATCACAGAGAAACTCAGTGCTGCTATTTGTCTTTGTGTCTCCGTGGTTCAAATCCAAAAACAAATACATGAAATACTACCCTGTACAGAATTTTATCAACGGAAAATTTGTTGATAGTACATCAACGAAAACATTAGATGTTATTTCTCCCCAAGATGGAAATTTATTATCCAAAGTGCCAATGTCGACTTCAAAAGATTTAAACGATGCTGTAAAATCGGCCAAAGCTGCTTTCTCTTTATGGAGCAAAACTCCCATAAAAGAACGAGTACAGGTTTTCTTTAAGTACAAAACTTTATTAGAAAGAGATTTAAAAGAACTGGCAGAACTCTGCAGCGAAGAAAATGGAAAGACCTACGGTGAATCAGTTGCTGAAATTGAAAAATGTATAGAGCTGACAGAATTTGCAACTTCATTACCTCAATTAGTAACGGGAGAAATATTGGAAGTAAGCAAAGGTGTGGAATGCAGAACAGAACATACACCTCTTGGGATTGTAGCATCTATCGTCCCATTTAATTTTCCGGCAATGGTGCCAAACTGGACTATTCCAAATGCTATTGCCTTGGGAAATTGTATGATCATAAAGCCATCAGAAAAAGTTCCATTGTGTTGTGGTAAACTTGCTGAACTGTTAAAAGAAGCTGGTTTGCCCGATGGAGTTTTCAATATCGTTCATGGTGATGTAGATATCGTAGAAGCTATTTGTGATCATCCGGGTATAGAGGCAGTTTCATTTGTTGGTTCTACCAAAGTTGCCAAAATTGTTTATCAGCGAGCAACATCTAATTATAAAAGAGCATTGGCATTGGGTGGAGCAAAAAATCATTTGATGGTATTACCTGATGCTATTCCGGGAATGACAGCACAGAATGTAGCAGCAAGTATGAGTGGTTGTGCAGGACAACGTTGTATGGCAGCATCTGCCATGATTGGTGTCGGAAATATTGACAGCATTGTCGATAAAATTTGTGAGGAAGTAAAAAAAATTATTCCTGGAGAAAATCTTGGTGCTGTTATCAATAAAGAATCGCAGGAAAGAATTGAAAGATATATAGGTGAAGCCGAAAAAGATGGTGCAAAAATTTTAGTAGATGGACGCAATACTAAAGTAAAAGGAAAAGAAAATGGCACTTATGTTGGCCCTACAGTTATTGACTTTGTAAAGCCAACAATGAGTGTAGCTACAGAAGAAATATTCGGCCCTGTTATTTCAATCATGCGAACCAACACTGTGGATGAAGCATTAGCCATTGAAAATGCAAACCCATATGGTAATGCAGCTTCTGTGTTTACTCAAAATGGTGGAATGGCTCGTTATATCATAGAAAGATCCAGCGCCGGAATGATAGGTGTAAATGTAGGTGTACCAGTACCAAGAGAACCCTTCTCTTTCGGTGGTTGGAATGAAAGTAAATTTGGCGTTGGTGATATTACGGGAAAAAGTTCAATAGAATTTTGGACCAAGTTGAAAAAAAGTACAACGAAATGGAATGC